>DASRIZ010000236.1:0-25829 GCA_035649735.1 Blastocatellia bacterium
GAGCATATAGTTCCGGCTTCACCTGGCTCCTGTTGGCCGTTGCGGTTTTAGTGAACGTCGCGATGTCCGCCACGTTCGAGATGAGCGCTGTGGTCGAGAAGCCGCCCGACACCGTGCCCAAGGCTTTTTGCAACTGCTCGGGTGTAAAGCCGCCTCCGAAGATCACGCCCGCTTGAGTGAGATTGTTGATGGTATTGCGTCCGCCGTCCAGGAGGAACGGGTTGCCGGACGCAATGGTCTCGCGTCCACCGAGCGTCCAGCCGCCCACCAGGCGATCCAGGAGGGCGTTGCTCGACAGGAATCTACGCCCCTTGCCGAACGGCAGATCGTAAGTCCAATAGGCATTGAAGGTATGCCGCCGGTCGAATGGCGACGGCCCATAGTTGAGCCGGGCATTGCGGAGGGTGTACCAGGTGTATCCGGCGGCCTGATCGGTTTCGTTCTGGATGTCGGTCAACGCATGACTCCAGACATAGTTGGCGCCGAGCGATAATCCATAGCTGAATCGCTGCTTCAAATCAATCTGGAGCCCATTGTAGTTGGCGTCGCCGTTAGAATCCTGATAGGTCAGGCTGCTCAGGTACGGATTGGCCTGGAAAAAGTTGATCGGGAACTGTCCGGGCACGTTGAACCCGGCGGTGACGCAAGAGGCGATTCTGTTGCCTACCAGGCGGCAGAAATTCGTCGGACTGGTGGCCAGCGTCTGGGCCAAGGTACCCGCAACGCCCTGATTCAGATTCAAAATGAAGGTCGAATTGCCGAAGCCCTGGGCATTGGAAAGCGCTGGCTGGTTTCCGAGCGCCCCGAAAGCGGCCTGGAAAATAGGCAGCGCCGCCTGACCGGGCAGATTGTTATTTGCGAAGCTTTGCCCTCTCCCGCTCGCGATGTTGATGTCGAGGTTCTTCTTCGCCTGAACAAACTCACTGAGGAAACCATTCTCAAAGATGTTGACCTCTTGCAAGTTCTGGCGATGCCACATATGAGTTGCCTTGTTTCCCACGTACCGCAACTCGACGGTGGTGTCCTTCGTGAGCTGGCGCTGAATGCCAAAGCTCCAGTTCTGCGTATACGGCGATCGCAGATTCGGATTGATGTAGTTGCCGCCCCCTGGCGATGAGAAGGAGTTCTGGAAGATCGGGAATCCGAACTTCGCCGGGAAGACCGGGATCGCCGGCGCTGGTGAGCGCAGGTTGAGCGAACCGGGCGCGAACTGCACGCCATTGGTCGCAGTCCCTGTCTGCGTTAGGCCGCGGCCCCCCGACAGAGAATTGGAGATCGAGTTCAACCCCTCGTTGTAGAACGTGATCGAGAAAGCGCCCCGGAGGACTGTCTTTCGATCTCCCATCAACTTTCCGAACAAGCCACCTCGCTGGCCCGAAGGATTCCATGCGAAGCCAAAGTTCGGGGCCGGGTTCAGGTAATCGCGTTTGTAGGGATGGATTGCCAGGACAAAGGCCGGATTCTGGTTGCCGTTCAGTTCGCCCGGGTTGAACAGGCGTGTGGACGGCCCATAGAAGTTATCCCCGCTCGGTTGTGAAAGGAGGTCGTTGCCGCTGTGGATGTCGCCGTCGAATTGCCATCGCAGGCCGAAGTTCAGCGTCAGGTCAGGACGAATGCGGAAGCTATCCTGCGCGTAAAGCCCGAAAGTGGTGAACGCATAACGTTGCATGCCTTCGACGAACTGCTTGTACTCATGTGTCTTTTCGTCCACTTGAGTGGCGACGGAGATGCTGGTAATCCGACCGGTCAAGAGCGCATAGAGATTGAGCGCGTTGGCGATGTCGTTGCCGGTGGTGTTGATGTTAGGCAGCGCATTTCGTAACACATTATTGATCGGGTCGGCTGACACGACACCCAAGTTATATTGCGGCACCCCCGCAGTGCCCCAAGTGTGCGAATAAAAACTGGTGTGCAAGTAGGTGCCGCCCATTGTCAGCGTGTGCCGCCCCTTGACCCAGTTCAGGTTGTCAGTGACCTGGTAGACGGGGTTATTCCGCGTGTCCGTAATCACGTTGGGTATATAGGCGGCGACCAACGGCGTATTGATGATGCGGTCGCCTTGTTCGGCAAAGCGTTTCGGGTCGGCATTGACAAAGAAATACTCGCCGTTCCCCTGGATTCCGAAGCTCGCACTGTTGATTATGTTCGGCTTGATCGTCCAATCCATCGTGTTGGTCACCACGTAGGGCGTGGCCGTGGAGTGAATGTTACCTCCATTGGGGCCGACGAAATCATATGGACTCCCGGGATAGGGCGCCGTGCCTCTGCTGAAATCGCTACTCCGCAGGTTCCAGGTGCCGTGCCAGGACAGCGACGGCGTGATCTGGTAGTCTATGCGCGCGGTCGGATAGGCCTGTGTGGTATTGAGAGCCTGATTCCATTGCAGGTTCTGCATGAATTCGGACGAGATGCCTGAAATCGGCACAAATCCGGCCCCGTTTTGCGAAGCGTTGATCTTACCCAAGATGCCCGCAATGGTCGGATCCACGCTGCTGGTGAATCCCCGGGCGCCCGCCACTTGCAACAGGTTCACGGTCCGCGTGACGCCATCGGTGCCTACATAAGTATAGTTGCCCTGTTGTGCTAGCGCAGTCAGAACTGGCGTAGTAAATGTTGCTTCACTGGGTTGTGGTTGGACTTCATAGTAAGCGAAGAAAAACAGCTTGCCCTTGAAGCGCGAAATGAACGGGAGCAGCTGCCCGCCGATGGAGGCGACCACGTTGTGATTTCGCACAACGTTGCGGGGCAGGCCCTGGAGGTTGCGGAAGAACCCATTAGCGTTAAGCGCCTCGTTTTCTCCCTGATAGAGCACCTTGCCGTGGTACTGTTCGGTGCCGCGCCTGGTGGTCAATCGGATTTGCATTGCGCCTTCGCCGCCGGCATCTGCGCCCAGGCCGGTGGTCGAAACGCTGACCTCCTCGATCGCGTCAATGCGCGCCGGGGCGAAGGCGAAGAAGCTGGTGCCTCCGCTCTTGAAGCGCTGCGAATTGTTGTTCATGCCGTCGAGCGAGATATTGAGCGAGGCATTGGGCAAGCCGTTGAAGGTGCTGTTGCGATCACTCGTGCTTCTCATGTTGCCTGCGATCAGCGTGGCAAAGTTGAGACCGTCGCGGCCGGCGAAGGGCAGGTTCTGGACTAGCCTGTTGTTGATGGTCCCGCCGACTTCAGTCGTGGTGGTGTTAAGTTGCTCCGCGCTTGCCGACACCTGAATTGTTTCCGCCGCCGCGCCGACCTGCAGATCAACTGACACGTTGGTGGTGCGTCCTGATTCAACGACAACCGAAGCAATGACCGTGGTCTGAAAGCCGGTAGCACTTACCGTGAGCCTGTATGATCCAAACTGCAGGTTGGGGAAGAGGAATCCGCCATCGCTGGAAGAAACGGTGCTCTGCTCAACCCCGGTCGAGTTATCTGTCGCTCTGATCGTGGCATTCGGGATCACGGCTCCGTTCTGGTCGCGGGCAATCCCGCGAATCCCCGTGGTAGTTATCTGGGCCTTCGCCAACGACGCCGAAACGAAAAGAGTAAGCGAGAGAACTACAAAAAAACGCTTGGTCTGCAACATTGGTTAGCCTCCTTACTAATCACGTAGCTACAGGCAATCGGAACAGCGGTGGGATGTGCGCTCCCTGGCAGCAAGCCCTAGCGCCAGCAAGTAATTGCTGGAACACAAAAGCCAGACTGGCACCTACGCCGGTTCATCTTAAATGAGAACGAATACAGCGTAAGTAAGCCACCGACTGGTTCCGCGTGTCTTGTATTCCCCTATGCTCGCTTGAATCTTGTTAGGGAGTTCCTGAGTTTACTTTTGGTGGGTTGTGGCGTCCATCGCGGACACCGATATCGGGCGGTTGCGTTCAACAATTGTCGCAATTGACTGATTTGAGACTCATTGGCGTCCTCGCGCACTTCGAGCGTCTAAATTGTTCCTGCCTCGCGATAAACCATCTGGACAACTTAGGGAAGGACACGCGCTTTCTGAGTGTATCTTTTATCGCCCACCTGAAGCGTCACAACGTAGTCTCCCGGCACGGTCTCTCGTTGGTTCGCTTCACTTTGATTCCCGAACGCTGCTCCCGATTGATACGCCCACGCAACGCGGTTGAGCCCCGTCTTCCCGGTTCCCTCCAACGTGCGTACCGCCGCGCCGTCCGGCCGTGCAACGGTAATCGTGACCTTCTCTTTTGACTCGTCTCTCAGGTAGTAGACGAAAGTGAGCCCGTTCGTCTCGTTGGCAGTGACCACGTGACGGTCACCAAACAGCCGGTAGCCACCAAGGACCAGTTCGTTTCGTTTCGCCTTTGGTTGCACTGTAAAGAAGTGAACGTCTTCGCTCAGGACTACGTTGCTCAACTCGCGAAGCGGCGCGATGTTCGTGATCCAGATCCCTCGGCCGTATGTACCCAGGATTAGATCCGATTCGCGAGGATGAATCACCAGGTCGTGGACCGGCACCGTAGGCATGTTTGCTTTCAACGGCGCCCATCGCGTTCCACCATCGATCGAGACATAGACTCCTGCGTCATTGCCCACGAGCAACAAGTCGGGGTTCTTGTAGTCCTCGAATACCACATTAATCGTTCGCGTCGGCAGGTCGCTTGATATCGACGTCCAGGTTGCTCCGAAATCGTTGGTCTTGAATAGAAACGGCCTGAAGTCATCCTGGCGATGTCGGGACTTACAAATGTAGGCTGTTGCTTCACTCGAGTTTGACGCGAAGACTCGAGTGACCCAGGCATCCTCGGGACCACCGGCTCTTGCGATGTTGGTCGTAGCATCAGTCCAACTTTTTCCGGCGTTCCTTGACACCTGAACCTTGCCGTCGTCAGTCCCAATCCAGATCACGCCGCGCGTCACCGGAGATTCGGAGATCGTGGTAATCGTGCAATGCTGAATCGCCGCTCCGGGTGGACTTATCTTTGCCGGATCGTTAGTGGTAAGGTCGGGGCTGATTTCTTCCCAATGATCGCCGCGATCGAACGAGCGAAAGAGCACCTGTGCGCCGGCATATAACGTCTTCGAGTCATGAGGCGAAAGTCGAAGCGGTGCTACCCAGTTGAACCTCAGCATTGGTTTTTCCGGAGGTCTCGTCGGCGCAATCGTCTTTCTGACTCGCAGCTTCTGATCGAGTCGCGCGTGACGGCCGAACTCCTGAGTGTTGTAAACCCAGCGGCTGTCGGTTGGGTCAACCTGGTTGTACATTCCGTCGCCGATTCCCACGGTCACCCAATCCGCCAGCCCGACGCTGCCAGACCACCCATTACTCGGCCCCTTCCACGATTCGTGATCCTGCAGTCCCGCGTAGATGTTGTAAGGATCCTCCAGGTCGACCGTCAGCGCGTAAATCTCACCAAGCGGAAGGTTCGCAAGGTGGTCGCACGTTTTACCGCCGTCGTAAGAGATAAAGACTCCGCCGTCCGAGCCTGCGATCATTCGGTCCGAATTCTGTGTATCGATCCAGAGTGTTCGGAAGTCGCCAAAGGCTCTCCTGAAAACTCTATTCCCCTGCGGGCCGGCGAGTCCCGCCCAAGTTTTTCCTCCATCCTCGGAACTAACAAGCGAGCCTCCGGTGATGAAGATTCGATCCGGGTTGTTCGGATCGACTCGGAGTTGATTGAAAGCGTAACCGGTCTTTCTCCCGACATCATCGCGCGCAGAATTCATCTTTCGCCACGTAGCGCCCGCGTCATCTGTGCGATAGACTTCGCCGCCGATCAGTCTCTCCCCGCGCGGCTGCGGCCCGTTTGTCTGACCAGTTGAAGCGTCGGTGGCCCCGCTATTTCGGTTGTCGACTACAGCGTACAGAGTGCTGGGATTCCTCTGATAAATGTCGATTCCAATTCGGCCAATGGTTCCACCGGGCAACCCGCCTTCCAATCGCCTCCACGAATCTCCGCCGTCAGTAGTCTTGTAGATGCCGCTCGCGTTACCGCCATCTCGCAATCGCCACGGAAATCGCATGCACTCATAGGTCGCCGCATACAAGACCTTCGGATCGCTACGATTAATTAACAAATCGACACCGCCGGTCTGTTCGTTGACATAGAGAACTTTTTTCCAGCTCTTGCCTGCGTCGATTGTTCTGAAAACTCCTCTCTCTTCATTCGCCGAGAACAGGTGACCCATGGCAGCAACATAGACGATGTTTGGGTTCGACGGATGAATTACTATTCTGGCGATGTGATGCGAGTCCGAAAGTCCCGCGTGCTGCCATGTCGACCCGCCGTCCGTCGACCTGTGCAAGCCATCACCCGAGTAGGCGCTGCGCGTACAGGAAGCGTCTCCCGTCCCAACCCACACCACCTCCGAATTGGAAGGCGCTACGGCGAGCGATCCGATAGATGCGATGGCGTGACCATCGAAGATGTTTGCGAAAGTTGTCCCGTTGTTCGTGGTTTTCCAGACCCCGCCGTTGCGTGCTGCTACGTAAAACGTGTAGAGGTGTGTCCTGGCCGGCGCTTCCGGAACGGCGATGTCTGAGACCCATGAGCCTGCGCGGAACGGTCCCATGTTGCGGTATGAGAATCCGCTGTTCAGCAGCCGTTCGAGAGTATATGTCTCATCCCCCCGCAATGGGACCGCACACAGAACGATGGCAAAAAGCCCAGTGATGAATCGCATCATCGAACTCCCTACTGAATGACTCGCACGTCGAGCACCGCACCCGCTATGGAATCAGGAAGCGCCTGGAACTTAACCGTGATCCGTTGTTTTCCTTTCGTCAGGTTCGCGGGAATTGGATACTCGAAATCGAAGATCTCGGTTGGGTGAATCTCGAGCGTCTGTGACCCTACCTTCTCGCCGTCCACAAGGATATCGAATGCGCGCCGCGGACCTTCGCTGCCTCGGTATGTGCACACCAATGTAATCGGCTTGTCCGGCAGTATCTTCAACTCATAGCTGAACCACCCGTTGCGTGCACCGCGCCAGGTCTTGCCATCAAAGTTTCCCGTGTTGCCTTGACCTTTGAAGGCATGGTCGCGTTCGCTTTCTGAGTTGCCCGGGGCGACCCAATCTACTGTGCGCGTTTCGATCTCCTTGCGCCTTGATACGGCGGCTGCGACCTCTTTCTTTCTCTTGTCCCACTCCGCCGAGGAATAAACTTTCCAATAAACTGTGTAACGCTGGTCAGCCATTTTGTAGAACGGCTCCAGCAGCACATCGTTCGGTTGGCCAATCCCGCTCGTCCGGAAACTCATCCGAGCGCCCTGGACCGGCTTGAGTTTGGACAACACGTCTTTGAGGAAGCACACCAGCGCCGGTATCTGGACCGGTTTCACGCGGCCCAATTGAGGCGCGCTTGGTCCGTAACGGCGCGCCTCTTCCAAGCCTTCCTTGCCCAAGTCGCCCCCGAGCACAATAGGCCCGTACAGAATCGCAACCATCGTCGGGTCGTCGGGCATCGCTTCCATCCGGAGGCTCATTGGCAATTGAATCTCAACTATGTCGCCGTTCTTCCATTCGCGCTCGACCGCAACGTATGAGCCGGGCTTTGCTGCAACGGCCTGGTTCTTTCCGTTGATCGTAATCGTCAGCCCGGTCTGGGCCCAAGCCGGATACCTGATTCTCAAACTCAGGCGAACCGGTTTCTCGCACTTGATCTCGAGTCGAGTTCTGTCTTCCTCGGGGAACCGGGTGTGCTGTCGGACTTGGAGCTTCTTCTCCTTCCAGTTTAGCTCCGACGCAATGAACAGGTTGACGTAGAGCGATTGGTCGTCGTGAAAATAGATTGTGTCCGCGTACTTGGCGTGGTTCTCCATTCCTGTTCCAACGCAGCACCAGAACGAGTCGTCTTGAGTTGAGAACGTCTTGAACGCGCCTGGGCGAAGCGGAACGTAATAGCACATCTGGCCGGTGGCTGGATCCTGCGAAGCTAGAATGTGGTTGTACAGCCCTCGCTCGTAGAAGTCCATCACAGCCGCCGACGGGTCCCAAGCGAACATATGGCGCGTGAGCTTGAGCATGTTGTAGGTATTACACGTTTCGGTGCTTGAGGCCCCGAGATGTTTTGAAAAGTTCTCGGGAGGAAAGAATGATTCGCCGTCGCTGTTGCCGCCGATTACGTAGGAGCGATGACGCGCTACCCGTTCCCAAAAGAAATTAGCTATATCGTGATAGCGCTTTTCGCCCGTCAACTCGTAATCGCGAGCCGCGCCAATCGCCTTCGGGATTTGAGTGTTAGCGTGCACGCCGTTGAGCGGGTCGTCGCCGCGGGCAAGCGGATCGAATATCCTTTTGTGATCAAACCTGCGCGATACTCGCAGGTACTGGGTGTTGCCGGTGACTGCGTAGAGGTTGGCCAGGACTTCTTCCATTCCACCAAACTCGGTGTTGAGCGCGCGCTGTTGTTGCTCGTCAGTCAACCTGTCAACGCGGAACTTCACCCAATCGGCCATCCTGGTCACCACGTCGAGAGCTTGCGAGTTGTCGCAATGGAGATAGACGTCTAACAGCCCCGCCATGATCTTGTGCAATGTGTAGTACGGCGCCCACACCCGCGCGGCCCTGTCCACGCGATCAAAGAACTCCTCAGGATAGGCGGATAAAAAACCAGGGTTGAAGCCGCGCGCAGGCATCGCTTGTTGGACCCTGGCAAGTTCAGCAACAATCGCCGTCGCTCTGGTCTTGAACTGCTCGTCTCCCGTGCTTGCGTACATAAGCGCGCAAGCCGACAGATAGTGCCCCGTGCTGTGGCCGCGAAGCTCGTCTTCCGGGCGCGAGCCCTCCCAACCGCCGTACGGCTTTGCGGACGAGGGCAGGCCCGCCGTGACGCGAAACATGTGCAAGAGCCGATCTGGGTCGACGCTAAGCAGAAACTTCTGGTCGCGCAGCATGGCGTCGCGAAAGGGTCCTTCGAGAAGGCGTAGATCCTTGAGGTCGAACGCGAATGCTTTGATCGGAGCCTTGAGCGATACCTTGAGCTTCGATTCTCTGCCTACCGGCGAATCGGCAGCAAGCGTTTCGCGACCGACGCGGCTAACAGCAAAAACAACAACGAAGATGAAAGCGGTTAGTAACGAAATCCTTTTCATCTCTCTCCTTCTGTGTCCACCTTAACGCGGGATCGGCCCGTAAAACTTCCAGTTTGTTTTGAAGTCGCGCGTCAAGGTTTGCTTCGTCAGGATTGCGCGCACCATCTCGATCGGGAGTCGATTTTCTTTCAGCACCGCATCGTGGAAAGCGCGGTTTGTCATTTTTCCTGAGTCAACCAACTCCTTGTGCAGAGAGTGGAGTTGCATGCCGCCGAGCAGATAGGCAGCCTGATAAAGCGGGCTGTAATCACCGGCAAATGATCGGCGAACTTCGGCCGTTGCGTTATCCAGTTCGTGCCCAACTCGCTTGACCAGGAAGTCAATGCATTCGCGCGGGGTCATCTGCTCCAGGTGGAAGCTGAGCGAGAAGATGATCCTGGCGCAGCGATGCATTCGCCAAAACAGCATACCGATTCGGTTCTCGGGCGACTTAGCGAAGTTCATGTCCCACAACAAGAGCTCCCAATAAAGAGCCCAGCCTTCGCCCCAGAACGGCGTACTGAAAGGGCTGCGGTAGGGCTTGTAGCGCGCGCTCATGAAACCTTGAAGATGGTGTCCCGGAATCAATTCGTGAAACACGGTTGCGCGGGAGAAGTGAATGTTATTGCCGCGCATGCTCATCATTTTCTGTTCGTGCGACATCGTGTTGGTCGGATAGGAAACGGTGATCGTCTCGCCGCCGGTGAAGAACGGATTCACCAACTGCCGCTCGGGCGACATCATCTCCATCCGCCAGGTTTCGCGAGCGAGTTGGGGGACGGTCACCAGGTCGTGATCATCAAGGAACTTGATTGCCTCGAGCGCCAGTTGCCGGATTAGCTCCGTTTGTTTGCCAGGTTCGACGTAGAGCGTCTTCACGTATTCGAGCGCCTTGTGCCAATCGTCGCCGTAACCAAGGTCGCGCGAGGCCTTCGCCATTTCATTCTCGCACCAGGCCATCTCCTTCTTTGCGATGGCAATCAACTCTTCGGGCGTATAGGGGATCATCTCATTCGCCAGTTCTACCATCAGCGCGTCGCGGCCAATTGGATCGCCAACGATGTCGCTCGAGTCGCCGGGTCTCGCGCCCGTCGCGCGCGGTGGGTTGGGCCGCTGGCCGCCCTCGGGTGCACCCCTTCCGCCTTCGCCACGGGGACGTGCATCGGGAATCGCTGCGGGCGCGCCCTCGGCTCTCAACCCGATTACTCTCTCGCTCAAGAAGGTGGCGTAAGTAATGAGCGCCTGATCTACCGCCTTGTACGGTTCGTCATTCCACCAGGTGAAGATCGGGTCGTATCCGTTGTAGAAACCGAACCAACCTCTGAGAGCGCTTCTCAGGCTGTTGATAGTCGCGACAGCGCGATTGGCGACTGTCTTCTTCACCTTTATTGAATCGCCGATATTCTCAGCTCCGGCCTCAGCTCTGCTTGCTGGTCTTAGGCCCGCCTCTAGCTTCTTTCGCGTCTCGTCGATCTGGTTCTTCAAACGCCCGAGAGCCGCCGCGAGGTTTGGCGAGTTGATCGGCTGCATTCGCCGGCGCGACTCATCAAGTTCTAAGATCGATCTATAGAATGGAAGAAGCGGTTCGATCTCCGCCAATTGGCCGGCTTGAATCTCGAGTTGCCTGAGTTCGTATTCAAGGTGATTCTTGAAGAGCAGATAATCGACACGACCATCCAGACCCATGCTTTCAAAGCTCAGCTTGCTCAACCCCGCGAGCTGCTCGCTGTAGAACTGCTTCAGTCGATCGTGACGCGCGGTTGAAATGCTGCTCGGGTAGGTGCGATTCAGGGCGCCGCGGTCAACTATGTATCGCTCGATGAGAGCTCGCATCTCACTTCGAGATGAGTCCGATTCGTCGGCGTCGGCGGTCTTTGAAACTGGCTGTTTGCTCTGGCGCCCGAATGGAAACGCGCGCGCCGACGAGTTAGAAAATGGACTGCCACTAACGGCGAGCAGGGCGATTAACCAGCCCGCCAAAAGGATCATGCGTTTTCTCTTCATCGATCTCTCCTCAGACGTAGTTTACCGTCTCATGGACCGTTGAAAGTTACAGAACCGTTTGCCCGCAGGCGTTTCCTCGCGACAGTAGATCACCTTGCGTGACCTACCGTCTTGAAAGAGCTGAGGACTTCTTGAACGCGATTAGGAAAAACCATCAATCGTAGTTTTCGGTAGCGAGGCTTGAGTTTACGAGCGCTCGCTGCAACTCGATGTACCGTCTCAACCCCCGTGAAGTTACCATTTCGAGCTGTTTTGACCAAGCTGCCTGCGCTTTCCTGGGTCACTCAAGCATGATTACCTTTCAAATCAGCCCAAAGCCTTTGACTGCCTGCGCTATTGTGTTATAAGTCGCAGTCATATGCGTTGGGCGGAGATGCATTGATGTCAATCGAATTGTCTCCAGGCCGCTTATACGGCGCCAACTTGCGAAGTCACAAAGTAGCGAGCTTTGATCTGTCGGAGCGCGTCTATCCGCCGGGTTTCAAAACTCCTCGCCACTCACACAAGCGCGCGCTGTTCTGCTTCGTCGTTCAGGGTGAATACACGGAGACCTACGGCGTCAGAACCCGCGAGTGTAAATCATCGTCGTTGCTTTTCCATCCAGCGGGGGAACTTCACGCGGAGTGTTTTCACGACACCGGCGGGCGTTCGTTCATCGTCGAGATTGAGCCTCCATGGATGGAGCGCGTTCGCGAGCATCTTGGTATTGAGGACAACTCGATAGATCTGTCTGGAAAAGACATCGAGTTGCTGGCGCGGCGTCTCTACAAAGAGTTCCTGCTGATGGATGAGGCATCAGTTCTGATAATCGAGGGGATGATGCTCGAGATAGTCGGCGAGGCGGCGCGTCGTTTCGCAACAGATGATGTCGGGCGTCAGTCACCTCGCTGGCTTCGACAGGCAAAAGAACTCTTGAGGGACAGATTCACTGAACGGCTGACGCTTGAGGACGTCGCGAAGACGGTCGGCGTGCATCCGGTACACCTCGCGCAGACATTTCACAAGAACTACAGGTGCACAGTTGGAGACTTTGTTCGCCGATTAAGAATTGAGTACGCCTGTCGCGAGTTGGCGGTTAGCGAGCTGCCGATCGTCGATATCGCGCTGGCTGCGGGGTTCTGCGATCAAAGCCACTTCACCAGGACATTCAAGCGCTGCACCGGAGTGCCCCCTTCTCAATACAGAGGATCTTTCCGCAGGGAGTAGCGGTCTGGGCGGTTTGAATCACGCTTTTCAGACTCGCCCTGCTAGAAAATTCTCAAGCAGCACGGCCTCCGCTGAAACAGCAAGCAAAAACAGCCGGACACATCCCTTCAAACGATTAGCGGCGGAGTGCCCTCGATGACCTTCTTTTCCAGACGTGGCGCCTCGCCGCGAGACCACATCTTTACTCGATGCAAAACCCGATATGACAACGGACCCCCATCTGGACTTTCGCTTCTTTCGACCGGACGACGAATACAAACAAACTCAACGTCCAGAGCATCGCTCCCTGCTCGAACGACAGCATAACCGTGACCGCTCAGATCCATAAAAGAGAGATGCGGAGAGACTTCAGGGTTGCGCTTCGCAAGGGCCTTCTGCAAGTCACCAGTCTTCTGCAGCTCAAGACCGCTCTTCACGCCGTGCATCAAAGACAGATTGATAGCCGGTTGAACCGCCGATCCGTCCGACGGCGTGTATAGGTAAACCGAACGCAGTGGATGGTCTTTCGCAACATTGTACGAAGCGCCTTCAAAAAGAGTTGGGGCCGACACCGAACCGGTAACAAACTCGACCGCCAAGGGTTCAAAGCGTTTTGGCGGGAGTGATTCCGACAACAAACCCGCCTGGAACGAATGCCGGTCGCCCGCAACGGTGACGAGTCCGGTTATCCCTTCGCGACGAACCACATTCATTATCTCCGAACGCTCGACAGAACAGCTCGACCAATCATCGCTGCTTATCGACGCATAGCCAGTCGCCGGCCAACGTACACCTAGTTCATTCGGAAGATTCTGGAAATCAAGACGCCAACTCAACATCCCCACCGAATTGCCCCAGAGCTTCCAATTCGCTTTCGATTCTCGCAACTGCGTGACAAACCATTTCTTCTGCGCTACACCGAGCATCGATTGCGCGGGCGCAGCTTTCCGCGGGTTCGCGAGATCCTTTCCATTGAAGGGAATAGTTTCGGGCGGCCGCCCGCCGTTGAAGGTTCGCCCTGCGTCCAGAATCTCGATCACATTCTGAGGAACGGTGTACGGAAAATCCCTGGGCTGAAACGGGGCGGTTGTGGCTTGATCGCCGATCGGCTCCGATCGAAAGGAGCGGTTGTCGGTCAGGATCAAATCTACATTCCTGCCGTAGCGAAACGATCTGAAGAGCTTGAGGCTGTTAATCGCGGCCAGGTTGCCGGCTTCGAGACCCAGACCGTTATCATCATACTCCGCGACCGGTTTATCGGAGACCTTTGGCGGATCGTATCTATCGATTCCCTGCCCCGTAGCTTTTACCACTCGAGCAGGCTGATATTCGAACCATGCTTGAGCGGCCGCTACCTTGCGCGTCTGAGCCGGACGCACACCGCTAAAGTTCTGCTGACTCTGCCAGCCCTTCCACGAGAATTCGTGATTGTCCCACATACAAATGAACGGCCAACGCGCTCGCGCATCCTGCAAATCGGGATCGAGCAGATACGCGCGGTAAATCGATCGATAGTCCTCGACAGTGGTCGGGATATGGAAGTCGTTGATCTTTTCACCCGATTTGAACCTAACGATGTCGCGTAGACGTCGGCTGTACATTCCCTGCGGTCGATCTTCCGGATACCAGACAACTTCGTAGATGTAGTCTCCGAGATGCAGCACAAAGTCGAGTTGATCGGGCTCTGTGCGGTGTTCGTCCTCAAAGATCATTCGACGATAAGCATTGCAAGCGCCCTGCTGCACATTTTGACAGCTCACAAACGCAAACTGCACTGGCCGAGTATCGGTGCCGGAAGGCGCCGTGATCGTGCGACCGATGCGGCTCCCGAGTCCAAACTCATCGGTGAACCGATACCAATAGACGCGACCAGGTCTCAGACCGGCGGAGAGAACGCGACAGGTCCAATCGGTCTCGGCGCTGATTTTGGCTACCGCCCTGGCGATCACTCTGCGGAAGTCAGGGTCGCCCGCTACCTCGACTGATAATTGCGTGGCTGCTTTTCCATCGAGAGGGGGTCGTCGAGTCCAGAGCATGACACTGTCGGGGTGCGGGTCGGCAGAAGCAACCCCCTGAGGGTATGCGTCCCTTCGTTCGCGCCATCCACTGACGGAACCGAGAGATGGAGAGTTCCAAGCCAGCACCGCGCCGAAGGACGCTGCGAGCTCCAAAAACTTTCGTCGATTGATTTCGCTCATTGAAAGCCTCGTGTTGTAGTCGGAAAGTCATCGCTTAGATTAGGGCAAGGATTCGACGACCTACAAGCGCGCTTCGGCAGGAGGTGCACAGATATCTACTTACTATCGCGAAGCAGAGGGATTCCGCGATAGTTCTTATGCAGTGAAACGCTTTGATTGCCCGACTCGATCTAGCTGTGGAATCGACCGACTACGCGAAACGTAACCAAGATTAATTCGTACCGCTTGTGAAAGGGGCTTGTCTGAAGCACACGCCAGCTCGCGCCTCAGGTAGCCAAAATCAGAGCGAACCGTCTTCCCGATCGAGCTGCCTCGATAAGCACTAGCTGCCCGCGTAGTGCATCCATCCGGATCGGGTAATCCGTCGATGCACCACGGGGCGATGTAGCCAACCATACGCCGGGCGCTGCCACTCCCCACTCGAATCGCTTTCGGGCGACCCGGCGTATGGTCCCAACTTGGATTTCGCACGCCTCGCGCTTCGCTCTTACTACCGGGAGTTTACGGCGTAGTGCTTGGCTAGTATTTCCAGATCGGTCCGTACAAGCGCCCAATCGGCCTGCGCTTTCGTAAATTGAGGGTATTTTTGCATGTGTTCGTCTACGACTTTCGCCTTCTGCAGGAGCTCCGCGACGATCCCCGGCGCAAGACCCTTGTCGCCAAAGGTGCTCTCCAGCCGGTGGGCGGCGTCAGTGAAATCCTTCAGAAAGCTGTTGTACTCTTGCTCGATTGAAATAGTGAGACTCTTGTGGAAGTTCTCGGCGTTATGCTCTATGCGGGATAGGAGTCCCTCGATCTGGTCTTCGCTCACACGGTACGCCACGCCGGCGACCCCCGTTACGCCCCATTTCACACCATATGCCGCCGCCAGCTGGTCCAGTTCTCCGCGCAATACGCCCCAGTCGGTGGTGACCGATTCGATCAGCTGATGCTGTTGCAAGAAACCCTCTATATTCGACGCCCGGGCGAGGACCTGTTCCACAGTCGCGCTAGCCGTCTGGGAATCACCGTAGTGGTGTTTTAGAGCATCGGTGTAATGCTCCAGGTCTTTTATGTAGCGGTTGATGTGATCTTCGGTTTGGGTTGTGTTGAGGGCGGATTTGTCGAGCGCGGTATTGACCGTCTTGCGGAAGCGTTCCGTAGCCTTGTCAATGCGCTTTAGCAAATCTTTGATCTCGCTCTCCGTTAGCCGCACCGGGGTCTGCGTGGCGAAAGCGGCTAGGGGCGCGGCAAGCATCACCACGACTGCGACCAGTAAGAAATGATGTAGGTGCTTCATGACATACTCCTAAGTTGTTGATCGACGTTTGAGGGGGGATCACGAACACGAGGGATCCTCGTTTCGCACGAGGCACAAGCTCCTCCCTGTTGTATGCAAGCTTCTGACCGCTGGCTATCCAGCGCGCGGAGATCCCGTAACTGATCGATTGTTAAACATTTAAGCTGGTGGGGATAGTCGAGGGGAGATAAGCCCGCTTTGTCTAAATTCGGGAATCTCGATATTTCGTGGCAACCCAATAATATCGTTTTAGCCCACTGTCGCATTCTATCCGCGTGCAAGGTGCTACCAAAAGCTCTGAAAATGTTGCGATCACGACGGCTCACTCCAAAGAATATCCAAGTGTGAGTGCGACCCGCAGTCGACACTCAGCGTCCGCCGTCTGATAGAAACATCGCGTTTTTGAAGCAGACTGCAAGCGGTGAAATAGCCAGCAATGCACTGGTTATCCAGTTAGGACCTCAGTATGGCACCTTCAACACGTAAGGACGATCACCGGACCGAACAGTCGTTACGAGGCTCCGGTAACTGGTGTCGCGCAACCTATCCAACCGCACTTGCGACGGTGGCCGTGCCTTTGGGTAAGAATGCCCCGTTGATGGAGCAGAACTGTCCGGTCTCTTCGAGCGCCAAAGTCAACTTCCCGGCACTACGGCTTACCATTGGATTTCCGGAATTGGATTGGATCGCTTACCTTCGCTTTTCGGGGTTGAACAGCTGTTGGGTCACAGACACCGCAACCTCTTGAAGGAGAGGTGACCGTCGTTTCGTAGTCTGAGAAGTCGAGACATTCAATCATCTGAGCTAACCCTTTTTGCCAATCAGGCCGATGATTATCATGACGAGGCTGAGGCCGCCAATGGCTCCCGAAACTGTTCCCACCGTTTGCATCAGCGCCACAGGATCATTTGACTTCGACGCGATCGTCAACATGAAAAAGTAAAACCCTAGGGCAATGACAATGAGAACGAAACCCACAATGACGATTCGCCAATTCTTGCGTCGCATAGCTAGTCTCCCGCGCTCAATCGGTAAGTTCTGACAGCATAACAAACACGAGTAATTGACGCGATGGGCAGCGGTGAAGACGAGATCGATCGTGATCGACACACCTTGTCCGCCCTTTCCCAAGCAGCTTACCGTCGGCTTTGCTATGAGCCCCTTTCTTTCGTCTGTCAGCAACCCATTCCTCCGATAGCCTGTCCGTAGCAGGACATGCGTCATCTTTGGCCGCACCGAAAGTTGTCGAAGAAAATCGAAAATGATAGACTCGCGGCTGCTTGCCGTTTCGTACTTACTGACGGCTGGTGCCATACCGTTGAGTGATGCGGAAAGTTTGCATGAAGCGGCTGGCCTGGACATAGCCTTCACACGCCGGCTCGCGCCTTGGGTTGCGAAAACGACCTGAGGTAGTGGTGACAATAGCAAGGTGACGATGCGTAAGATTGTACACATCGACATGGACGCGTTCTACGCTTCCGTCGAGCAGCGGGATGATGAACAGCTGCGCGGCAAACCCGTCATTGTCGCCTGGCAGGGAAATCGGTCCGTCGTCTGTGCCGCGTCATATGAAGCGAGGCCCTTCGGAGTGCGCTCGGCAATGCCTGTGGGTCTCGCGAAAAGCTTGTGTCCCAACGCGGTCTTTGTCCCCCCGGATTTTCCGCGTTACATGGCAGCATCACAGTCGGCGAGGGAGATATTCGCGCAATATACAGATTTGATCGAACCGTTGTCGCTGGATGAGGCTTATCTCGATGTAACTGAGAACAAGGCAGGTTTGCCGACCGCGACGCGCGTGGCGATCGCCATTCGGAAGCAAATCAAAGACGAGCTGCATCTGACCGCATCGGCCGGTGTGGCGCCAAATAAGTTCCTGGCAAAAATAGCTTCGGACTGGCGCAAACCTGATGGGCTCTTCGTAATCACACCGGAAAACGTAGCCGCGTTTCTACCGCCGCTGCCCGTTGGACGCTTGCCGGGCGTAGGCAAGGTAACCGAAGACAAGCTTCGACGGCTCGGAATAAGAACAGTAGGTGAGTTGCACAATCGGGATTTGGCAACACTGGAAAACCATTTTGGCCGCTATGGACTGCGTCTTTACGAACTTGCCCGCGGCGTTGACGATAGCCTCGTCGTTTCACACAGACCTACGCAATCGATATCCGCCGAGAACACCTTTGAGCAAGACATACCGTTGTCACAAACCGAGCAAGTGATCCGTAGTCTCGCGCAACGGGTCTGGTCTACTTCGCGCAAGGAGTCTCGAGTCGCACGTACCGTGGTTCTAAAATTGAGGACACGCGAGTTCCAAATTCTCACCCGAAGCCACACGCCACCCGCTCCCCCTTCTTCGTGCGAGGAATTGATTAACATAGCGCTGTCGCTGCGAGAACGCGTAGATCTGGGCCCGCAGCAACTCTATAGACTGGTTGGAGTCGGTTTGAGCAATTTTCGAGAGCTCGAGGATGCCACCACGCAGTCACCGCCTTTACCTGTAGATTAGCGGTCTAACTATGTAAACGTCGCCACGTTGCTGGTGCCGTACGAAATGCCTTTTTGAACGCTCGTGAAAAGGCTGCTTCGGACTCGTAGCCTACCGTGCTTGCGACTTTGGCAAGGGACGCGCTGCTGTTACGAAGCTCCTGGGCCGCGACCTGCATGCGCCACTGCGCGAAGTAATGCATCGGCGCCATACCCATCAGGCGAGTGAAGCGCTCCGCAAGCGCTGATCGCGACAGCCCGACCTCTCGGCCAAGCTCATCTACTGTCCACGAGCGAGTAATGTCGCGATGGAACAGCGCCAGGGCCCGCGCGACGTAGTGGTCGCGCAGACCCGCGAGCCAACCCGTCTCGCTCTCTGGCAAGGTATCAGCGTAGCGCCGGACGGTTTCCACAAAAAGAAGCTCTGAGAGTTTCGCCAGCACGGTTTCCGATCCCGGGCGGCCGCTCGCAACCTCGTCGGCAGCATACTGGAACGTGGAGCGGATCCACTCGGCGGCACTACCTTCGTCGACGTTGAGACGCAATGCCCGAGGCAATGTAGAGATCAAGAGATTGCCTTCGACGCTATCACAACCGAGGAAGCCGCAGACCAGCCGCGTTCGGGCACCATCACCACCGAGTCGGATTGCGTATAACCCCCCATTCGGAGATGGCACGATGACATCGCTGGCCAACGCTGGGGGCAAATCCAACTGGCTGCCCAGCAAATGCGCGTCGTTGTGGGGGAACATCACGACTTCGCCGGCGGTCAGCCCAAACATCTCCTCCCCCTCCACCTGTACTTTGAGCGTTCCATCAACGACGTAGTGGTAGAGGATCATGTGCGAAGTGGAACCAATAAAAGGCGCGCAATATTGAGCCTTCAACTGCGCCGCAACGCACCACGGCTCGAAGAACTCAGCATTCAAGAACACACCGCCGGTGAGATGCGCCACTCTCAAAACATCAGATAAAGCGTCCATTTTTACGCTCGCCGCCGCAATTCGGCGTTTCGGTAATGTCTCCCGGCGGAGCGATCATAGATCAAAGATTCTATCCGTCGTACATTAGAGACGAGAAGACAAACACCTGAGCCACCAGGCGCAGGTAAGTCGTTGGTGCTGCATTTTAGCTTTAGGAAAGGAGATTTACAATGAACGCCACAGCCAACAATATCGACAACCATCGGTATGAACCTTGTATCAGCGCTTCCGGAAGCAGGGAGCCTGAGACGCCCGAACAAATAATCTTACGCGATCGGTATGAGCGGTGTATCAGCGCTTCCAAGAGAGTGCGTTGGGACATCGACAAGGATGTGATCCGGGGGCGCCGCTTCGACCGGTCCCAAAAGTATCTTCCTGATGGACTATCGCTGGTTCGGGAATTTGCCACGCTTTCCGAGGACGAGAAACGCTTCGTCAGTCAGATCCAGGGGCTCACCTACGCGAACATGTTCGGGCTCGTCGAGCGATTCATCAACGCTAAGGTGTTGGAAATCGGCCACGACTATTGGTTCGGCGACCAGGTTGCTCTGGAAGCGCTGGTGCGGTTCAGCGATGAGGAATTAAAGCATCAGGAATTGTTCCGACGCATCGACCAGATGGTTGGGGAGACCTTGCCTGCCGGTTACTGTTTCGACGTCGACCCCAACGACATTGCTGAAGCGGTCCTCAGCAAGAGCACCTGGGCGGTGCTTGCACTGACGCTGGACATCGAACTGTTCACTCAGCTCCACTACCGTCAAAGCATAGACCCGGATGCCGAATTGTCCGAGCTGTTCAAGGACGTGTTCCTCTATCACTGGAAAGAAGAGAGCCAGCACGCGATCCTCGACGAGCTTGAGTGGACGCGACACGACGCCACACTGACGATCGAGGAGCGCGAAAAAGCGGTAGGCGAGTTCATCGAGTTAGTCGCCGCAGTAGATGGTATCTTGCAGGCGCAAGCCGCCAGTGATGCGCGCTACTTCGCGGCGAACTGCGGTCGCGTGGTGGACCAAGAGGAGGCGGACGCGATCGAGGCCGGTTTTCTCAAAGCGTACCGATGGCAATACGTCCACTCGGGCGCCGCGCACCCGAAGTTCGGCAAGGTGCTTTCCAGTTTGATCACAAAAGACCAGGGACAGCGTATCGAGGCAGCGCTAGCAACGTTGCAATAACTGCATCGCGGCCTTTGTCCATTCGAACGAGCCGCAGACTGGACAGTCTACGGTACCTAAAAAAAGGAGACGTATCATGAGTACACCTGTAGAAACTATCAAAGCCAACATCGTTAACGGCATCAACGTAGATGATCTGCTGGCGCTGCGCGCCGGTATCGAGCAAGACCCATCGAAGGGTATGACCAACTGGCGTGTAACCACCGCCTGGCAGGGTCAGACCCGGAGCCGCGCCACAGTCTCCGGCTTCCGTATAGGCGGCGAAGAGGTGCCGCGCCGGTTCTCCTTCGACGTCGACGAACCCTACGAACTGGGTGGCAGCAACGCCTTCGCCAACCCGCAGGAATACCTGCTCGCGGCGCTTAACGCCTGCCTAACCGTAGGATATGTGGCGCAGTGCGCAATCCGAGGAATCACCCTCGAACATCTGGAGATCGAGACCAAAGGCGAAATTGACCTCAGGGGATTCCTCGGAATCGATTCCACGGTTGCGCCTGGCTACAAGAGTCTGAGTTACACCGTGCGCATCAAGGGTGCCGGCACCGAGGAGCAGTTCGCAGAAATCCATGAGGCGGTAATGGCGACCTCGCCCAATTTTTTCAACGTTGCGAACGCGGTGGCGCTGAATCCGACACTGGTGGTCGAGTAAGCAGTAGCCTAAAAGCGCGGCGTGACGGCGAGCAAGCGTGACGCCGCGCAAAGAGGCGTGAATCCCACCCGTGGGTCGTATTTCAGAATTATCGTCGATGATCAACGGAGGAAATGATGAAAATTACAAAATCTTTGATATTGGCGCTGGTGATGGTTCTCGGCTTCGCCACATCCAGCGCATGGGCGCAACACAGCGAGCATGCCACGCCGCGATCGACGCCGCCCGAAAAGCTCGGCGAGGTTAGCTTTCCCGTCTCGTGTACCGCTGCTGCGCAAGAGGATTTCAATCGGGCCATGGCGCAGTTCCATTCCTTCTGGTTTGAACCAGCGAAGGAGTCGTTTGCCAAGGTCCTTGAGCGCGATCGCGAGTGCGGCATGGCCCACTGGGGGATTGCCATCATGTCGATGGGTAATCCGTTTGCCTGGCCGCCCAGCCCCAACGCGCTAAAGGCTGGCGCGGCTGCAATGGTCGAAGCTCAGCGCGTCGGCGCTAAGAGCGAGCGCGAACGTGACTACATTGCCGCCCTGTCCACATTCTTAAAGGATTGGGAAACCCAAGACCACAGGACGCGCGCCCTGGCGTTCGCGAAGGCCATGGAGGCCCTGGTGGCTAAGTATCCCACGGACGATGAAGCGAAGATTCTCTACGCACTTGTGCTCAATGTCACTGCCCAGCCGACCGACAAGTCATTTACAAACCAGCTCAAGGCGGGAGCAATCCTGGAACCGCTGTTCAAGAAATATCCCAATCACCCAGGTGTCGCACATTACCTGATCCACACCTATGACTATGCCGAACTGGCCGAACGTGGACTGCCTGCTGCCCGCGCCTATTCCTCGATAGCGCCGGCGGTGCCGCACGCCCTGCACATGCCCTCGCACCTCTTCAGCCGGGTGGGCTTGTGGCCGGAAATGGTGGAGAGTAATCGCGCCTCCTACCTTGCGGCGAAAAGTGAACTCAAGGAAACCACGCTTGGCATCGGCACCTATGACGCACTCCATGCCATGGACTACATGGTGTTCGCCCATCTCCAACAGGCTCACGACGCCGCAGCAAAGCAGCTTCTTGACGAAGTTGCGGCAATTCGCAAGGTAAATGTGGAGAACGCTGTCGCCGCTTATGCTTTTGCCTCCATCCCTGCCCGGTTCGCGCTTGAACGTGGCGACTGGAAAGAGGCAGCAGATCTCAAGCTGTTGCCCAGTGATCTATCCTGGAACAAGTTCCCCCAAGCGGAGGCGATCCTGGTCTTCGCCCGCGGCTTGGGTGCCTCGCGGGTCGGTGATGTAGCGGCGGCGCGGCGAGACACGGATCGCCTGCAGTCGCTTAAAGAAGCGATGAAGGCAGCTAAGATGGACTACTGGGCCGGACAGGCAGACTTTCAGATCAAGACGGTCAGCGCCTGGATCGCACTCGCTGAGAAGCGCCACGAGGAAGCGGTGCGGTTAATGCGGGCCGCCGCGGATGCGGAAGACGCTAGCGACAAGCATCCGATCACCCCTGGGAATGTCGCGCCATCACGCGAGTTGCTGGGCGAGATGCTCATGACACTGAACTCTCCGGCGCAGGCGTTCGACGAATTCGAGCGCTCATTGACGCGTGATCCACACCGCTTCCGTTGTATTTACGGCGCTGCCCGCGCCGCGGTAGCCTCTGGAAATCGGCGCGCGGCTCGCGATTATTACGCCAGGCTGCTGAAGTTGGCCGTTAACCGAGATACTGAGCGTCCAGAACTTGCCGAAGCCAGGGCATTTCTTAAGAGTGATAACCAGCCGGGTCCCAAGCAGGCCTTGCCCACGGCAATCCAGAAGCATCACGCAAAATAGTCTTATCCTGATGATAGCTTTTGACGCCAACTTGCGCCTGAACAAATGAGCGCGAGTGAACGCAGAAGGAAGTCCTGGCGGCGGCGATTTGCAGCCGTCACTGCTCGAAGTCAGAAACCCGACGGTGAGTTAGACGACGTCGTATTGAACCAAAAGGCGCCGCCACAGGTTTGCTGCCCCCGGGGCGCTACCTGTGGCGTTTATTTAACCTGTAAGTGTCGGAGGTAAAGTCGCAAAGCTACGGCTCGCACATCGGCGCTGAGTGCGGTTGTCTGCGTGCCGTGTAGCAAGAAAGCAATCAGCATCCAGTACTTGTGCTTTCAAACATCCGCCTCTGCCTGATCCTGGGCACTCGGTAGTATCGATTCCATATTCGACCTCCAGCCGCAGCTGAACAATTTACAGTAAGAAATCTGTCAGAATTGCCAGTACTCGCCTTCTTCCGATGTGTCTAGTATCCCGCTTGGAGCCTGTGCTCGAGCGCCGCGTTGAGGAACACGGCGCGCAACTAAGTGCCGGTCACGAGCGAGAAGCGCCTCGAACCTCACCCCTGGCGATTTAATGCCTCGCAGCCCAACCGGCCTCCCCCCCCGACTCGATAGCATTCTCAACGGGTGCCTTATTTCTCTTCACTCTTGAAATGGACGCGCTTCTGGAGGCTCAGCGAGATGAGACAAATTCTGCGGATTCAATGGCGACACACACCTGCCACGGTTTGGTTTTTCCGAACACTTATCAGTGTCGCGGTTTTAAGCGGAGGGCTTATCTCCGACGGCCTCGCCCAGACGATTCTTGTTCCGCCGGTCGCGGCAGCGAAAAATTCCAAATCCGCCGCCAGCCAATCCGGCAGCAACGCGGTGCGTCAACTGCACGCGGATCAATCATCTGATGTCAGGTCACCTGATACATCCGTCGAGTTGGATTGGCAGGCGGCGCCCGTTGGCTTTGAGCCCGACAATGTGCCAGTTCGCCCCGATATGCTGGAAGTTCAGCGCCCGAGAACGAGCGGCAGTTCGGCGGCCACGAATGCCATGCGAGCCATTGCTCTCAAGCCTGAGGCAGGTTTTAGTTGGGGAGGGGCGGCCCGACAGTCGTTGTTCTTTCTTGGACTGATGCACGGAGTCAGGCTGGCGTTTGACCCCAACTCGCGGGCTGGGTTGCGCGGCCCATTCCTCAAGGACTATTTCAATACCGTGGAAAGACTGCACGGCTGGGGAGACGGCAACCCTTTCTATGTGAACTATGTCGGACATGCTGTGGAAGGGGCAGTCAGCGGTTTCATCCAGATTCAGAATGACCCAAAGGGCAACCAGGAATTCAGTAAGGGAAAGGCATATTGGAACAGCCGGTTGAAGGCGATGGGCTTTGCGGCTCTCTTCAGCGTTCAATTTGAGGTGGGCCCGATCAGCGAGTCTTCCCTGGGCAACATCGGATTGAAGTCGCGCAGACAAGCAAAAAATCCCATGGCCTGGGTTGACCTTGTAGCTACTCCGACCGTCGGAACCGCGTGGCTGGTCGGTGAAGACATGCTCGACCACTACCTGGTGCGCCGCGTGGAGAGTTGCTCCTCAAGTCGTCTCCTAAAAGTGCTCGCGAGAAGTTTCTTCAACCCTAGCCGGAGTCTGTCTAACATGCTACGCCTCAAGTATCCGTGGCATCGCGACAGTAGAACGCTTGAGGAATAGCGTTAGGACTGACGTTCATTGTATGCCGTGCTTGTGCAGGAAGTAGCTCAGGTTTCTGCGATCAATCCCGAGGCGCTTTGCCGCTCGGTTCTTCACCCCGTTCGTCTCGCTGAGCGCCTCGAGCAGGATCTGTCTTTCAGCAAATTCCAACCTTTCTTTGAGGGAAACTCTCTGTTCGCGATCCGGTCTGAGCTTCTCCGGCAAACTGGCGGCTGATAGGGTGTCCCCTTTCTCGAGGATGACCGCATACTCAATAGAGTTCTCCAGTTCTCTGACATTGCCGGGCCAGGTGTAATCCATCAACAGAGAGATCGCCTCCTCGTCTATCCCCGCTATCTGCCTCTTTAATGACACTGTGTACTCCTCCAGGAAATGACGCGCTAGTGTTGGGATATCCACCTTTCTGTCTCTGAGCGGCGGCAACTGGATTGGAAACGCGTTGAGGCGGTAATAAAGATCTTCCCTGAATGTACCCATCTGAATCGACTTGACCAGGTCCGCGTTGGTGATGGCAATCACGCGCACGTCAACACGCAAGCTCGATGAGTCCCCGACTGGCTCGAACTCCTTTTCCTGGAGAACCCTCAGCAACTTCGCCTGGCCCGACAGGCACATGCTGCCGATCTCATCCAAAATGATAGTTCCCCCATCGGCTAACTTGAACCTTCCCTTGCGATCCTGAATTGCTCCGGTGAAGGAACCCTTTCTGTGCCCAAACAGCTCGCTCTCCAATAAGGTTTCGGTCAATGCGGCGCAGTTCACCTTTATAAGAGGATTGCGCGCGCGCCGGCTATGGAAATGAACGGCTTGAGCGACGAGTTCCTTTCCAGTGCCGCTCTCGCCCTGCACAAGCACGGTGGTGTCTGTCTTGGCCACCAGTCCGATCAACCGGCACACGTCATGTATTTGAGTACTCCGTCCAATGATCGCCGGGAAGTCAACATTTGTCTCTATCAGGTATTCGCTGTCAGGTCGATTGGTTGTTTGCGTCGAGGATGGACCGCTTTGTTCGCCGCCAGTCTTCGAATCCGGATCGAAGACAGTCAACAACAAGAGGACCTGATCTGATTTGGCTACAGGCTGAACCGATAAGCGGACATCGCGAGTCTCACCGTTGTTTAGTTCAAACCTGACGGGATGTAAGGAGTTCGTTCCGCGATGCGAAGCCGACTGGCGGAGGGCGTTAACACTTCGCTCATCGACAAGCTGGTCAAGCGTTCGGGCTCGAACTTCGCCTTCCCCGTATCCGAGAAATGCCGCTGCTTTTTCGTTCACTTGCAGAATACGCAGGCTCTGGGGTTCGACGACCAGCACCGGATCGCGCACACTATCGGCGAGCACCTGCACGATATC
>DASRIZ010000237.1:0-10972 GCA_035649735.1 Blastocatellia bacterium
CTCACTTTCCCAGATCCTTGGTCGCCAGGTGGATATGAGGGAAGTCGCCGGTGTCCTTGTCCGCCATTTCAAAGAAGTATTTCAGCGCGATGTAATCGGGCCCAACTACGAATAGCATGAAGCGCTTCGCTTCACGGTAGCCGAGGCAGCGAATTTCTCTTTCATGAGTGTCCCAACGTAGGGGCTGGGCTGTGTAGCTTTTTCAATTAATCCCTTAACCCAAGTGAATCTGCCGCTTCGCACAAGTGGAGTACTTCAGGTATCATTTTGGCCGCACCAGTGGCTCAAGCTTCAGCAAAAAATATATGGAAGGTCCCGCATGTTTTATCTTAAGAAAGAATGGTTATCACCCATCCTCTTCAGGTTACCAATAGTCATAACCATTTCTTTGTTTGTTTTGTTTACCGTTTCGTGTTCAAAGACTTCGGGCAAAGCCGTGGATAACGCGTCGCCGCGGCCGTTATCCGTGCGCGTCCTGCCTGTCGAGCAAAAACAGGTTCGCCGCAACATCGAGTCAGTCGGATCGCTGTTCCCGCTCGACGAAGTCACCGTCAGCTCCGAAGTCGAAGGACGCGTCGATCAGGTTCTGGTTGATGTCGGCGATCACGTTTCGGCTGGTCAGACGATAGTCAAAGTCGTGCAGACCGAGCTGCAGTTAACCCTCGATCAGCAACGCGCGAGCCTTCAACAGGCGAGGGCTAGACTCGGTCTTCAGGCAAGCGGCGACGATCTCAAGGACGTTCGCACCGCCCCCGAGGTCAAGAAAGCCGCTGCCGATCTCGCCGATGCCGAGCAAAAATATGTTCGTGCAAAAACGCTCTACGAACAGGGTCTGCTCCCCAAACAGAACTTTGATGAAGCCGAATCCCGACACAACGCCGCGCGAGCAGCTTATGATTTGTCGGTACAGGCGGTCGAAAACCTTCGCGCGCAGCTGGCACAGTCAAAAGCCGCAACATCCCTTGCGCAAAAGAAGGTCGGCGATTCGATGATTCGGGCGCCGTTTGCAGGTCAGGTCAAGGAGCGCTCGGTTACTCAAGGACAATATCTAAAAGTTCAAACGCCGGTCATGGTGATCGTCAACGTCGACCCCATGCGTGTGCGGCTGCGAGTACCGGAGAAAATGGCAGCCTGGGTTAAGACCGGACAGGAGGTCACCGTTTCGGTTGAGGCATACCCGGGCCGCGCGTTCACCGGAAAGATTACCCGCATCAACCCATCTGTCGATCAACAGACCAGGGCGTTTGAAGTCGAGGCGTTGATCGACAACCGCGAGGCTCTGCTAAAGCCAGGCTTCTTTGTCAAAGCGACCATCCCTTCCAGCTTCGTCGCGGACGCGTTGATTGTTCCTCAGGACGCGCTGCTCTACGTGTACGGTGTTTACAAGGTGTTTGTTATAGATGGGAACACGCTGAAGGAAAGAGAAGTGAAGATCGGAGAACGCACCGGCGATGAGGTTGAGATAGTTGAGGGTCTCTCGGCGGGCGAAAGAGTTGCGCTCGCCGCAAAGGGACAGGACCTAAAGGAAGGCGCCGTAGTAGAAGTCGTAAACTGATTCGAAGGGAACGAATAAATTCGTTCTCCCAGGTTTTGGAACTCTAAAATGACATTAGCTGAACTATGCGTAAAGCGGCCGGTATTTGCGGTCATGTTGATCACGTTTCTGGTCGTTCTGGGAATATTCTCGTTTCGAGATCTCGGCGTTGATCTATTCCCAAAAGCTGATCCGGCAACGGTCACGATAAACGTACGATTGCCAGGCGCGACTTCTGAAGAAGTCACAACCCAGGTAGTTCTGCCGCTCGAAGAAGCCATAAGCACCATAAGCGGACTCGATGAGTTGAACTCGATGGCGTCCGAAGGCAACGCCCGCATCACCTGCAGGTTTCTTCTTGAGCGCGAGCTTGAAAGCGCAGCCCAGGACGTTCGCGAAAAGGTAGCTGGAGCCATCCGCCGCCTGCCGCCGAACATCTTGCCGCCGATCATCCAGAAGGCCGACCCGGATTCCGACCCGGTAATCTCACTGGTGGTGGCCGGCGACAAAAACCTTCGAGAAACAACCGAGATCGCCGATAAAGAGATAAAACGAGTATTGGAGACCGTCGATGGAGTCGGCGAAGTCAGCATGACCGGCGGACGCGATCGCCAGATCCGCATCTTCGCCGACGCCGAGAAACTAAACGCTCATAACCTCACCATCAGCCAGCTCCAACGCGCAATTCAAAGTGAAAACGTCGAGATTCCAGGCGGCCGAATAGTGCGCGGCGATTCCGAGCTTGGCGTGCGGACGCTCGGGCGAATCGATGCGGTGAGCCAGTTCGGAGAAATCATAGTCGCCAACGTAAACGGCACGCCGATTCGGGTGAGCGACATCGGGCGTGTCGAAGACAGCTTTGCCGAACCGCGAACCTTTAACACGATTGAAGGCAAGCAGGCGGTGTCGCTGGACGTCCGCAGGCAATCAGGGACCAACACCGTCAAGATCATCGACGCGGTCAAGACGAAAATCGAGCAAATCAAAAAGACGCTTCCGCACGGCGTCACCCTCAGGATTATTCGCGACCAGTCGGTGTTCATAAACGCCTCGGTAGCTTCGCTTGAAGAACACCTGCTCTTCGGCAGCCTGCTGGCGAGCCTGGTCGTGCTGCTTTTTATTCGAAACATACGATCGGTTCTGATCGCGGCGGTTGCGATTCCCACTTCGATAGTTGCGACGTTCACGCTGCTCAAGGCGATGGATTTCACGTTGAACAATATGACGCTGCTGGCGTTGACGCTAGCGGTGGGCATCGTGATCGACGACGCGATCGTCGTGCTCGAAAACATCGTCCGGTACATTGAGGAGAAGCATTACGAGCCAAAGCGCGCGGCGATTGAGGCGACAAAAGAGATCACCCTGGCTGTGGTGGCGACGACGATTTCGCTGGTTATCATCTTCGTGCCGATCGCGTTCATGACCGGTTATGCGCGCCGATACGTAAATCAATTCGGCTGGACGATGGCGTTCGCGGTGTTGGTGTCAATGCTGGTGAGCTTCACGCTGACGCCGATGTTGAGCTCGAGAATGCTGAAGAGGCTTGTGCACAAACGCGGAAAGAATAAGGAAGCTGAGGATTCCACGAGCATTCAGGCACTACCTTCCGATCACCCATCACGCGTAACGCAACAAGAAGAGCACACTTCAAAGGATTCTCGATTATTCGGTTGGATGGATCGCAGTTATGGCCGGCTGCTCGAGTGGTCCTTGAATCATCGCGTGATCATTGTAGGAGTAGCGTTGGCGACCTTCGCGCTAAGTTTTCCATTGAACGCCATGGTTGGCCGCGATTGGATTCCGCCCGACGATCAAAGTGAGTTCAACGTCTCGATGAATTGGCCCGAAGGAACGTCGGTCGAGGCCACCGCAAGACTGGCTCAGGAAATCGCCGATCGATACACAGAGATTCCCGAGGTCGAGTTCGTGAATCCTTTTATTCACGAGGCCGCCGTCTCGGGTCACAATCACATTTATGTTCGGCTTGTTGACGTAAGCCAGCGCAAGGCGACAAACCTCGATGTGGCAGCAAAGGTGCGCAAGGTGAACGCCGAATACAAGAATCTGAGGAGCAAGATCATCATTCCATCGGCGCTTGGTGGCGGCGAGATGTACTTCCCGGTCCGCGCGCTGATCCTCGGTCCGGATTTTCAAAAGGCCGCCGAGCTTTCAAAACAAGTAGCCGAGAGAATGCGCGCAATTCCCGGATTGCTGGATGTTGAGGCGGGCGTCAGTCTGAACAGCCCCGAATTACAAGTGAAAATCGACCGGCAGCGGGCAAGCGATCTCGGCGTTCGGGCCTCGGACGTCGCCGGCGCGGTGCGGTTGATGATCTCCGGCGAGGATCAGATTTCCACCTACAAAGAAGGCGACGAACAGTACGACGTGACGTTGCAGCTCTTACCCGAGCAGCAGCGCGACCGGGAGATGCTTTCGCGACTGATGATTCCTTCAACCAAGGTCGGACAGGTACGGCTCGACAGTCTGGCCAACGTCGAACACGGGCTTGGGCCTTCGCGAATCGAGCGATTCAACCGTCAGTTCCAGGTTTCTGTGAATGCCAATAATGGTCCGGAGTTCCCGCTCGACCAGGCAGCACGTATGGTCGGCGATGAAATCAGAAAAGTGGGGCTGCCGGCGGGTTACAGTTTTCGGTTTCTCGGGACGGTGAAGATACTGGAAGAGACGACGACTAACCTGATCGTTGCTTTTCTTCTCGCCTCGATTTTCATGTACATGGTGTTGGCCGCTCAATTTGAAAGCTTCCTGCACCCGTTCACGATAATGCTCGCGTTGCCGCTGTCGATCCCGTTCGCGCTGCTGTCGTTGTGGCTCACCGGACGGACTTTGAATCTGTGGAGTGCGCTTGGGGTCCTGCTTCTCCTGGGAATAGTGAAGAAGAACGGAATTCTGCAGGTAGATTACACAAACAAATTGCGTGAACAAGGGGTGCCGCTGCGCGAGGCGATACTCCAGGCGAATCACGTCAGGTTGAGACCGATCCTGATGACGACGTTTTCGATCATCGGCGGGTTGATCCCAACGGCGATCGGTATCGGCGCCGGTTCGGCACAGCGTTCGGCGATCGCGGTGACCATCATAGGAGGACAGAGCTTGTGCTTGCTGCTGACTCTGGTAGTTACGCCGGTAGCGTACTCGATCTTCGCTGAGATGGAAGAGAAGAGCGTTTTCGCGGCGGCGAAGAAGAGACTCGCGCGAGTGAAGTTGAGCGCGGCAAGGTTCTTGAGTTTCTTGATTCGTTGAGGTTGTACAAGCAACTGAACAGCCCGGCGCGACTCGTAATCCCCCAACCGGGAGGTTGGGGGATTAGGGAGAGTCGCCGCTGTGATCGTGTGTTTCAGTGCACCAAGAACTGGGTCTCTGCCACGCGCTAATCCCCAACCCCAACCTTTAACTCATCATCTGCCTTTGCTTTAGCTTGAATCTCAGCGCCGATGCTGTCGATCTCCGAAGAAACACGTTGCGCATCTGCCGACCTGAATCTTTTTCGGAACGGATGGGTGATGGCCGACAGCCGGCCTGCCATCGATCGCCACATTGCGGTTGAGCCCAAATCATCCAGCAGCGAGTAAGCCACCGGCGTTACGATCAACGTCAACAGCAGCGACAGCGTCTGTCCTCCTATGACAACCACCGCGATAGCGCGACGCTCATCCGATCCAGGACCGGTCCCCAGCGCCAGCGGCATCATTCCAGCAACCAGCGCCAGCGTGGTCATTAAGATTGGCCGGAGCCGATCCCGGTTGGCCTGCATAATCGCAGCCGGGCGATCCATTCCAGCCCTCCTCAGACCGTTCATGTGATCGATCTGAAGAATCGCGTTCTTTTTCACAACACCAAACAACACAAGTATTCCCAGGGCAGAATAAAGATTGAGTGTGTTGCCGGTCGCCCACAGCGAAAACAGCGCAAACGGTATCGAAAGCGGAAGCGACAGCAATATCGTAATCGGGTGAATCACGCTCTCAAACTGCGACGCCAGGATCATATACATAAAGATGACCGAGAGCAGAAACGCCCAGATGAACTCATTAAAGGTTCGTTCAAGTTCCTTGGCTCGCCCCGAAACTGCCATCGTATACCCGGCCGGAAGATTCATCTTGGTGACTTCATTTCGAAGCGCTTCCAGCCGATCGGCCAGAGCGTAGCCGGGCGCGACCGAGCCCTGGAGACTCACCTGTCGCAACCGGTCAAGCCGTTCTATACGCGAGGCGGTGTTGGCGGGGCTGATCTTGACCAGGTTATCGAGGCGGGCGAGCGTTCCATCCTGACGCGGCACGAACAGCCTCGAAATGGTGGCCGGGTCATTTCGCTGTCCCTCAGTCAAGCGGAGCTGTACGTCATAGTCATCGTTGACCGTCAGGTCGTGGAAGCGCGAAACCCGCTGGTCACCGCCAACCATAAGCCGCAGCGCGCTGGCGATATCCTCCGTGGCCACGCCGAGATCCGCGGCCCGTTCCCGATTTATTTCAACTCGAAGTTCAGGCTTGTCGAGCTTCAACGACGTGTCGGCATCAAGAATCCCAAGCTCAGGAGCTTTCTTGCGAAGCTCTTCGGCGTATTTGGATAACGTCGCGAGATCCGGACCGCGTAAAACGAACTCTATTTCAAATCGTCCGCCGCCGATGTTGACCGATTGCGCGTTCCTGACCGACGTTCTCAAGTCTTTATACTTGCGAAGGCGGCTGCGAATCTCCGTCATCACGTCGCGCTGGGAATAGTTGTTTTTAAATGCGTCCAGAGGCCTACCGTGGATGATTCCATCAAACAGCCGCGCGATTGAGAATGTACGGTCGCCGATTGGCGCTATTCGCACATATGCGCCGCCGTTATTAACTCCGCCTCCAAACCCCGCGCCTCCTCCGGCATTCGCCAGCACCAGTATCACGCCAGGTGTCGATTTGAGATCGACTTCGACTGCGCGCATAACTTCATTCATAGCCGTCAGGCTTGTGCCGTCGCGAGCGGTCACGCCAACATCAAATTCTGCCTCATCTACGTCTGTTGGAATGTAGTCTTGTTTGACAATCTTGTAGAGCGGCACAGACGAAAAAATCACGATCAGAGCTATCACGGCTACGATAGCGCGGTTGCGAACCGCGTGAGCAAGCATCCAGGTATACGAGCGATCGATCAGCCCATAAAAGCCTCTTCGGGAGTTGGCCAGATCATGTTCGTGAGATGCGTCTCCCGATTTGAGCAGCCTCGCGCTCATCATCGGTGTCAGCGTGAACGAGACTAAAAGGCTAACAAGAATTGCTACCGCTGCGGTGATTCCGAACTGGTAGAGAAACCGTCCAGAGACGCTCGACATGAACGATACGGGCACAAATATGACAACCAGGCTAAAAGTGGTCGCCATGACAGCGAGACCTATCTCGGCGGTGGCCGCCCGCGCGGCTTCGAACGGCCGCATCTTCTTCTCCTCGACAAAGCGGAAGATGTTCTCGAGCACAACTATCGCGTCATCGATGACCACGCCAACCATTAGCACCAGCGCCAGCATAGTTACGCTGTTTAGCGTGAAGTTCAACGCGCGCATCATACCGAAGGTCGCAATCACCGAGGCCGGTATAGCGACCGCGGCGATGAGCGTCGAACGGAAGCTACGCATGAACGCCAGCACAACCAGGGATGCCAGGATGCTGCCCAGGATCAGGTGAAGAGTTATTTCGTGCAGCGCGGCGTAGATATATCTCGACTGATCGCGAATCACTTCCATCTTGACATCGGATGGAAGCTGGCTCTCAATACGCGCGAGATTCGCTTTTGCGGCTTCGATGACCTCGACCGAGTTTGCGCCGGTCTGTCTTCTTACCTCGAGGGTAACCGTAGGCACTCCATTCAGCCGCGCAACCGATCGTTGCTCTCGAGTTCCGTCTTCCGCCCAACCGATATCTCGAATCCGGACGGGCGCGCCATCGATCGTCGCCACCACAAGCTCGCCGAAGATCTTCGGATCGGCAACGCGGCCCATGGTCCGCAGCGTCTGTTCTCGCGAGCCCTGAGTTACGTTTCCGCCGGGCACGTCGGCGTTTTGCCTGACGATCGCGTTTCGGATGTTGGTAATCGGGACCTGGTAAGCCGCGAGCCGGTCGGCATCGACCCAAATGTTTATGGCGCGGCCGAGTCCGCCCTGGATATTGATCTCGCCGACACCCACCGAACGCTCGAGCTGTGGTTTTACTACCTTGTCTGCCAGCTCGGTTAGTTCACGCACCGAACGTTCCGCCGACAGCGCGACCGTCATAACAGGCGAGTAATCACTGTTGAACTTGCCGACGATCGGTGGATCGACGTCGCGGGGAAGATTTCGCGTTACGCCAGCTATCCGGTCGCGAACATCTTGAGCCGCAACATCGATGTCCCTTTCAAGGTTGAAAGTGGCAATGACGAACGACTGCCCCTGACTGGAGACCGAACGTAGCTCCTGGATGCCTTCGACGGTATTGACGACCTCTTCGATTTTCTGGGAAACCTCGGTCTCAACCTCTTCGGGTGAGCCGCCAGGCAGCGAAGTCCTCACGCTAACTGTTGGTAAGTCAAAGGATGGAAAGCGATCGACACCAAGACGAAAATAGCTGGCGGCGCCGACTACCACCAGCGCCAGGATTATCATTGCGGCGAAGATGGGCCGCTTTATACAGATTTCGGCAAGCTTTTGCATATAAAAATCAGTTTGTAGTTTCTGGTTTCTAGTTTGTGGTTAGCCCCCGGACTTGAAACCTGAGCCCTGAACTAGAAACCAGAAACCACAAACCAGAAACCTATTCCGTAACAACCAGCGGCTGACCGGATTGAAGATTACCGGGATTTAAGACCACTGAGTCAGCGGTCGTCAGCCCCTGCAATACTTCAACCCAATCCGAGGTGCGTCGTCCAAGAGTGATGGGCTTCTCGACGGCCTTGCCCTCCTGAACCAGGATAACTTTGTCGATCCCCGCGAAGCTGATGACAGCACTCACGGGCACCGCTATCGCAGCGTTGCTGGCATCGGAAACGATTTCCGCGCGGGCGTATGACCCGGGACGGAGCTGGCCGCTGTTGCGTACTTCGGCTTCGACGATCAACACGCGATTCTGAGCAGTGATGGTTGGGCTGATTCGCGCGATCTTGCCCGAGTACACGTTTGTATCTCCCTCGACCGTGACTCTCACCAGCAGTCCCGTCCGCACGCTGCGGGACTCTCGCTCCGGCACTTCAGCGCGAAGGCGAAGAGGGTCCATCCTTACTACGTTTACTACCGGGGCTCCGGCAGCCAGGTATTCGCCGATGCTGGCGCGCTTTTCCTGAACGACGCCGTCGAACGGAGCATAGATTGAAGAATCGGCAAGCTGTTGTCGTGCAATCTCCAGCTCGGAACGGCGCTGAACCACCAGCGCCTGGCGGTTGCGAATTTCCTCCACCGCGTCTTGATAACGACTAAGCGCAACCTTGTGTTCAGCCTCAGCCGCATCGTGATCGGCCTTAGACATGACTCCACGTTGCACCAGGTTCTCGGCGCGCGAAAGCTTTAGCTTTGCTTCGTCGAGGACCGCCTGCGCTTGTCGGACTGTGCCGGTTCGTTCGATCTCTATGCGATCGTCCTTGCCTTCGGGAGACAGACCTACGCGGGCGCGCGCCTGAGCGAGTGCGGCCTCCGACTGTTGCAGACGTAACTTGTAATCTTGTTGTTCGATCTGAGCGATGATTTGACCGGCTCTCACAACGCTTCCGAGATCTACGGCGATTGATTTCACGCGGCCCGGGACCTTTGCGCTGACTGTTGCCTGATCGTACGCCGCTAACGTGCCGGTAACCGTGACTGTCTGCTCCATCGGGATCTCAGAGACGCGGGCGATTTTTACCTGTCGCGGCTCTCGGTTTTCGCCCCCGGGGTTGTTTCTGGCCGAAACCGGGTAGTCGCTTTTGCACGCGGACGTCAGGAAGACTGGTAAGAGCAGGCCGACCGCCAAAAGGATCCTGCGGCACACTGAAGGGGTACTTATGCAATTAATAAAATCAAAAGACATCGACCTAATGATACCTTCTTTCGCTACGGAGCGCACGATGGGGGAGTTTGATGCGGGGCCAACATTTCGTTGACCGTTGGCTCGATATAATACACTCAGTTAATCCTCGGTTGGTGACGGTCCCCGGCAATCCACAAATACGTCGGAAGGATTCTATCAGTTACGGTTATGTTAGATGGTGGGCGTTGGCGATTTACCGATCTGACCCTAAACAATCAACGCGAAACACCAGAAAATAGTCCAATAGGTGTAGTCATTTCGCCGGGGTTATAACGATGTTTCGGTAGTAGACCTTGGTGTGATCGCCTTGCAGCATTATCGGTCCCGCTTCGCCTTCGGTGCTATTGAGCGCGCCGCCTGTGATACCCGGGATCTCGGCGTTGTCGATAATCTTCTTGTCATTGAAAACGACGGTAACTCGCCGGCCGATTAGTGTGATGTCGAACGTTTGCCACTCGCCGGGTTTTTTAGCCGGGTTGCTCGAGGGAGTGATGAATCCGTAGACGCCACCAATGCGATGGCTTTCAGGCTCCTCGCCGAAATTGTCTTCGATCTGCACCTCGTAGCGTCCTCGCAGGTATACGCCGCTGTTGCTCTTCTCGACCATCTTGAACTCGACGTGCAGCTTGAAGTCGACGAAATTCTGTTCGGTGATTATGTCAGTGCCGCGCGGCGCATTCTCCAGTGCGCCGTCGACGACTTGCCAGGTGTCAGCTTTCTTAGGATTGCGGACTTTCCAGCCGGTGAGGTCCCTCCCGTTGAGCAACGTTATAGGTTTGCCCCAGCGCGGAGTGTGCTGGCGATCAAACTTTGGTGCTCGCGTCGCGGACCACTTCAACACAGCACCGGTCGGGTCGAAGGTTGTCCCTTCCAGGCGCCCGCGAACCAGACTACCTTCGAACCTGAGATCCGATTTGTGCGACTCGTACTGAATTGGCAGGCTGAATGTGAGTTTCCCGTTTGCGGCCTCGATGGTCTTTATTGGCCGCTGACTCCCGACTCTGCCAACAAAGCGCCCGGAAAGCTTGCCCGCACTCTCAGTCACCTCGAACCACGACGGGTACTGATTGCCGTTGGTTTCGTAAACGGTCATATCCCAGCGCCCGATGATCTTGTCATCCGCACGGGGGGTTGAATGCGCACCGTAAGCGGCAACCGTGGGAATGCTCAGCAAAGCCAGGCATATCCCGGCCAGGGATTTTCTCACAAACATTTGATCGCTCCTTCAAAGAGTATTAGTCTTCCAGGCGTGGATTGAACGTACCCATTGCAATCGAATCGAGCACGAGGATAATAATAGGCTTCCAACAGACGGGCAACCAGCAGCACAAACTTTAGTTTAGTCTCTCATTCGAGACACAGACTAAAGTCTATGGTACTTCAACAGGAGATTGAAAATGGACTC
>DASRIZ010000238.1:0-13414 GCA_035649735.1 Blastocatellia bacterium
CCGGAGCTACTTGATTCCTAGCTACGGACCACGGACCACGGACTACGGACCACGGACCACGGACCACGGACTACGGACTACGGACCACGGACTACGGACTACGGACCACGGACCACGGACCACGGACCACGGACTACGGACTACCTAAGAGGAGGAAACCATGGCGACTAATTCACGACGAGATTTCATCAAAACCTCAGCTGCGGGCGCGGCGGGGATAGCAATCACTTCACGCGCATCAAGCTACGCCAGAATACTCGGAGCGAATGATCGAGTCAGAGTAGCTTTCGTGGGACCGGGCGACCGCGCCCGCGATGCGCTGATCCCCAGCTTCCTCAGACTGGCGGGCGAGCTGAATTTTGAGCCGGTCGCGGTCTGCGATATCTGGAACAAGCGGCGCGACGAAGGCGCCGATTTTGTCGCCCAGCAAGCCGACAAGCTCAAGGTTCCCATCGCCGGCGAGCAACTCGCCAAGGCGCGCAACACCGATGAGCTGTATTCGATGAAAAACGTCGACGCGGTCATCATCGCCACCGCGGATTTCCAGCACGCCTATCACTGCATGGAAGCGGTTCGAGCCGGCAAGGACGTTTATGTCGAGAAGCCCTTCGCGAACATCATGAGCGATGCGCGCGCGGCGTTGAAGCTTGTTCAAGGCTCGAAGACAATTGTCCAGGTAGGCACCCAACGCCGATCGACTCCAAGCTACATGCGCGCCTACGACTATCTCAAGTCGGGCAAGTTTGGCGACATTGTGATGGCCGATATGACCTGGAACGTAAATCAGCCGGGTCGCTGGCGCCGACCAAAGGTTGTTCCAACGTTGCGCGAACAGGACACGGATTGGAAGCGCTATCTGATCAACCGGCCGTCTGACACTTTTGATGCCCGAAAGTATCTCGAGTTCCGGCTCTTCTGGCCGTATTCATCCGGCATCCCGGATCAGTGGATGGTTCATCAGATCGACACCGTTCATTGGTTCACCGGCTACAATCATCCAACCAGCGTGGTGGCCAACGGCGGCATCTATTTGTGGCGCGACGGCCGCACGAACTTCGACACAATGACCGCGGTGTTTGACTACGGCAAAGCAGCAAAGGGCGGCAAGGGGTTTCAGGTGATCTACTCGTCGCGGCAAACCAACAGCGCCGGCGATGTAAAGGAGATCTACTATTCAAACGGCGGCAGCTTGAATCTCGACACCAACAAGGTCGGTCCGGAGGGTGGGCTCAAGGAGAATCATGCAAAGGCGATGGGCAAGGAGCCGTTTCTGCTGCCGCAGATGTCGCTGGTTGAAGAAAAGGTGAAAGCGGAAACATCGGCGAGCACCGGAGTCGACGACTCGACGCTAGCGCATATGCGCAATTGGATGGAATGCATTCGCTCGCGTAAGACTCCCAACGCCGACATCCACGCGGCATACAATCATTCGGTTGCGTTGTGCATGACGATTGCCGCTTTGCAGACCGGCAAGCGGATAACGTTTGACGATGCAAAGCAAGATGTCGTGATCGGTTAGCGATATTGTGATCGGTTACTCCACCGATCCTGCGTCGGCGGAGCCACGACTGTAAGCGAGAGACCGAGGCCAACTCTTCGCCCTCCACCGATCCTGCGTCGGTGGTGTAGCCACTGACATTCTTGGAGAAAAAATGTTCAGACTGCAGAACCGATGCCCTTTAGCGCCTCTGGTGTTTGCTCTCGTATTACCGTTTGTTGGTGCGGGTCAGACCCAACCCCGCACCGCCGGCGTTGTTATTGTCGCGAAAGAAGCGGAGCGACGAGTTGACGTACTTATCGATGGCAAACCGTTCACTTCATACATCTGGCCTGTGTCGATAAGAAAACCTGTTCTCTATCCTCTCAAAACTTCAAACGGCACAGACGTAACCCGTGGCTACCCGCTTGATCCGAGGCCCGGCGAACGAGTGGATCATCCGCATCACGTCGGAATGTGGTTCAACTATGGCGATGTGAACGGGCTCGACTTTTGGAACAACTCCGAAGCTATAAAGGCGGAGGAGAGCAGCAAATACGGTGCGATACGACACACTAAGATAAGCCGCGTCGAGAGTGGCAAGTCCCAAGGCAGGCTGGAAGTGGAGGCCGAATGGTTAGGGCCCGACGGTGTGCCGTTGCTGCGCGAGAAAACCACGTTCGTATTCCGCGGGACAACCGGCAGCAGGACGATCGACAGGATCACCACGCTCACAGCGCTAGCCAAACGAGTGGTCTTCAGCGACAACAAGGAAGGAGTTATAGGGATTCGCGTGGCTCGCCAGCTTGAACAGCCCTCGAATAAGCCGGAGATTTTCACAGACGCCAGCGGGAAAGCCACGGCAGTGCCGACGCTCGACAACACAGGGGTCACCGGCAGCTATCGCAGCAGCGAAGGCAAAACAGGTGATGAGGTCTGGGGAACTCGTGGGAAGTGGACGATGCTAACCGGAAAAATTGGCGCGGAGGATATAACCCTGGCGATGCTCGACCATCCTACCAACCCGGGCTATCCCACTTACTGGCATGCTCGTGGTTACGGGTTGTTCGCGGCGAACACGCTGGGGCAGAAAGTATTCAATGGTGGAAAAGAGTCGCTGAACTTCACGCTCGAGCCCGGACAATCGGCAACCTTCAAGTATCGAGTTTTGGTTCTCTCACGAACCGCCACTCCCGAAGATCTGGAGTCGCAGCATCGGAAGTTCACCGACGAGGTGAAATAACCGGGCACTCTCCAGTAATTCCCCAACCTGCCGGTTGTGGGATTAGGGATGCGTCGTCCGGTCGTGCTCTCATTCCGCAGCGACTACTGGATTCCTTAATGTTCCCAACCCCTGAATCGTCACCTCGTACACATCGCCGGGCTTCAGAAGCACCGGAGGCTTTCTGAAAATACCCACGCCGTCTGGGGTGCCGGTCGCGATCACGTCACCCGGCTCAAGCGTGATTCCCTGCGAGATGTACGACACGAGATAAGCCACTTTGAAGATCATCTTGCTGGTGTTGGAGGACTGCATCACCTCGCCATTTAATCGACCTTCGATTTTGAGTGCTTGGACGTCCGGAATCTCATCGCGAGTGGTGATAAACGGCCCGAGCGGGGCGAAACCATCGAGACCCTTGCCGCGCACCCACTGACCGTCGCCGAACTGAAGATCACGCGCGCTGACATCGTTGATCAACGTGTAGCCAAACACGTAATTCAGAGCTTCGCTTTCGCTGACTTTTGTGGCGCGCCGTCCGATGACTACCGCGAGTTCGGCCTCGTAGTCGATCTGCGTGCTGATCTTGTGAAGCACAATCGGCGCGTTGTGCGCGCTGAGCGAGTTGGCAAGCTTGTTGAAGATTAGCGGAGCGGCTGGAGGCTCCGAGCCTCCTTCGATTGCGTGGTCGATGTAGTTTCGGCCGATTGCAATGATTTTGCGCGGATAGATTGGCGGCACAAAGGACACCGAATCAACTACGAATGCGAAGCGCGGATCGATTTCGAAGCTGCCAGATCGTGCCCGTTCGATCATCGCTGTTAGTGCCGCGAGCCCTTCATCACCTTGCTCGATCAGCTCGATTGTGTCCGTCAACTCAAGCAGCCAATCGGTTGTCAGTATCCCGGAATGTCTCTGAGCCCAGGCGAGCGCGGAGACAGTTACCACTCGGTCGGCGATTAATACCCCCAGAGACTGTCCGCCACTATTTTCAAATTGTGCGAGTTTCATTGCGTTGGAATGACCTCCTTAGCAACCCTTCTTGGTAACGAATTCATGCAATCACCATGTTGCTTGCGCTTGCTGGTTAAGGTGACCGCTACCCGGCCCAGGATGGCGCCTGAGTTCGTGCACCTACCGATAGGTGACCGCTACGCGGCCCAGATGGCGACCACGTTCGCGCACCTACCGATAGGCGACCGCTACGCGGCCAAACCAGCTCGCCCTTTGCTCTTCGCCCTTTGCTCTTCGCCCTTTCCTCTCACGCCGACGTGGCCTCGATTCGCCGCCGCTGAAACTCATCAAACGTCACCGCCAGCACGATCACCGCGCCGATTACCACCTGCTGAGCAAACGACGATATGCCTAACAGGTTCGCCCCGTTCGCGAGAACACCCATTATCAACGCGCCGATTACCGTTCCGATCACGGTTCCCTGCCCTCCCGCCAGGGAGCCGCCGCCGATCACCACCGCCGCAATTACTCTCAGTTCGTAACCCTCGCCTGCCGTCGGCGGGGCAGTCACCAGCCTCGCTGATTCGATTGAACCTGCGAGACCCGCCAGCGCTCCCAGCAGCGCGTAGAACAGAACCTGGTACCGCGACACTCGAATCCCCGCGTGCCGGGCCGCTTCAATGTTGCTTCCAATCGCGTAACAGTAGCGCCCAGGCAGAGTATTAACCAGCAACACGTGCGTCGCCAGCGCGACTATCAGGACAATTAACAGCGGAACCGGTACAACTCCGAGCAGGTTGCCTTCCGCGAGATACCCAAATCCCGAGGGCACGCCGACCACCGCTTTTCCATCCGTAATCAACAATGCTATTCCGCGATATATCCCCATCGCCCCGAGCGTGACAATAAAAGGCGGTATCCGCAACATCGCGACTGCCGCTCCGTTTAAAAGACCACACGCCGCTCCGGTTGCGATCGCAGTTACAACGCCGATAACTATCGGCACACCGCTAACCAGGGCAATCGCGCCAACGACACCCGACAATGCCAGGATCGAGCCGACAGAAAGGTCGATGCCGCCCGACACCATCACCATAGTCATCCCCATCGAGATGATCGTGATGACCGCAGTCTGCCTGGCGACGCTCGCGAGGTTGCCGGCAGAAAGAAACCGCGGCTCAATCGCCGCGATTACAACGCACAGCGCGACCAAACTGACGAACGGAAGAAACCGTTTGATCAATTCCGACATCCCTTAACCTCTCGCCTCTGCAACCGCGGCGTGTGTCAGCACTTCTTCCTGTGTTGTGGTCTTCGCGTCAAGCTCCGAGACGATACGCCCTCGACGCATCACCAAAATGCGGTCCGACATTCCCAACAACTCCGGCAAATCCGACGAGACCATCACAACTGCCGCGCCGGCCTCTGCAAGCTCGTTGATCGCGCGATAGATTTCCGAACGCGCGGCGACGTCGACGCCTCGCGTGGGTTCATCGAGCAGAAACACCTTCGAATTCGCGAACAACCATCGGCCGAGTAACACCTTCTGCTGATTGCCGCCGCTCATCCTGGCAATGATTTTCGAAGGATTTGGAGGTCGAATGTGCAGACGCTCGATAAAGCCGCGAGCAATTGCGGTCTCGCGTTTGCGGTCGAGCTTCCAGGTTTTCACCAGCGCACGGACATTGGACAGTGTGAGATTCTGAGCCAGTGACAGATTGAGACACAACCCGGCCTGCTTGCGATCTTCGGTCAGGAGCCCGAGTCCCTGCGCGACCGCCCGATCAGGTCGCAACGCATCGATCCGGACTCCGTTCACTCGTACTTCGCCGCTGTCGGCCTGTCGTATTCCAAAGATCGTTTCGACCAGCTCAGTTCGTCCCGCGCCCGCAAGACCGGCGATGCCGACGACTTCGCCCGCACGCGCCTGGAGAGTAACACTCGAAAACTTCCCGGCTCGTGAGAGTCCGTCAACTCTAAGTCGAGTCTCTCCAGGTTCAGCGGTACGACGGGGAAAGATCTCTTTCAACTCGCGGCCTGCCATATGTCGAATCATGGCGTCAGTGGAAATCTCTCCCCACGCTCCCTCATACACAACACGCCCATCGCGGAGGATAGTCAATCGGTCTGCGATTGACTCGAGTTCTTCGAGACGATGCGAGATATAGATAGTTGCGATTCCCTTTGCCTTAAGATCGCGAATCAACCGGAACAACTCATCGACCTCGCGGGTGGTAAGCGAAGATGTTGGTTCATCCATGACCAGCACCCGAGTCGCTTCCAGGGTTGCGCGGGTTATCTCAACCAGTTGTCGGTCAGCAGCGCCGAGCCGTTCGACACGAGCACGTGGATCGATGTCAAAACCATACCCGGTCAGCACCCGCGCGGCGCGTTCGTTGATCGCGCGCTGGCTGATGACTTTGAGCGGCGCCAACGCCAGCGGCTCGCGTCCGAGAAAGATGTTGTCGGCCACCGTGAGGCGACCCGCAAGCGAGAGCTCCTGATAGATCATCGCGATCCCGTGCTCAAGCGCATCCGCCGGGCGCGAAAACTGCGCAGGGGAGCCATCGATCAATATTTCTCCGGCGTCGGGTTGATAAACCCCGGCGAGAATCTTCATCAGTGTGGATTTACCGGCGCCGTTCTCGCCGACCAGCGCGTGGACCTCGCCCGCTGCTGCCGCCAAATTCACTCCGGCAAGCACGGGGTTTCCGGCAAACGACTTCGAGATCCCGCGCATTTCGAGGGTGAGGGTTCTGGTCATTCTAAGGAGCCTTGATCAGCTTCTGCATCTCTGCCGTGTCCAGATTGTCTTTGGTCAACAACTTCACGCCAGTGTCCAGATGTCTCTGCGGCGTCTTGCCGTTCAGCTTATCCACGATTGCCTTCACGCCCTCGTATCCCATCTTGTACGGATCCTGGATAACAAGTGAGTCAATCGCCCCGCTCTTCAGGTCATCGATCAGATTGGGGCTTGAGTCGAAACCGCCCAGAATAACCTTTCCCGCAAGCCCTTTCTGTTTTATCGCCTGTACCGCTCCCACGGTTGAGGATTCATTTGACGCAAACATTCCATTGAGGTCCGCGTGTCCGGTCAAAATATCGGTGGCCCGATCGAGCGATTTGGCTCGATCTGCATCACCGTATTGAAAGGCTACTATCGAAATTCCTGGATACTTTTGTTTGATGGTTTCCTGAAAGCCCTGCTCGCGCTCATCCGTCGAAACCGAGCCGGCTTTGACGCCGAGTATCGCGACGTTGCCTTTGCCTCCAAGTTTTTCGGCAAGCCGTTCAGCAGCTACGGCGCCACCCTGCCGGTTATCGGTCGCCACGTAGGAAAGATAAGTCTCGGTGCTTATCCCCGAATCGAAAATCGTAACCGGGATACCTTCCCTTTGAGCGCGCTCCACGATTGGAACGAGCGCGTCGCCGTGCGATGGCGCAAGCACGATCCCGTCCACCCGGCGATTGATCGCGTCTTCTACGATGTTTATCTGTCCGCTGTAGTCAGTCTCCTGAGCCGGTCCCTTCCACATTACCTCGACGCCAAATTCTTTACCGGCAGCGTCGGCACCCGCGTGAACGCTTTGCCAGAAGAAATGGGCGACGCCTTTGGGTATGACGGCGATCACCCGTTTGCCGCCGCTACTCCGATTACAACCCGGAGCCGACACGGATACAACTATCACCGCTAACAGGAAGAGCGTGAGTTTTATACTTTTCATTTTTCCTCGCTGCATGTAGATTTCAGAGCCTTGTAGAGAAGACGAATAACTTCGTTACTACGTGGGCCGAAGCCCAGCCGATCAATTTCTATTACGCCGCGTCATTGATCCAGATCGCTTGTGTCCAACCGCCCTTCCCGATGAAGCTCTGCAAAACGATCGATCGTTGCCCGAACACCGGCCGCTAGCGGGGTCGAGGGAAGTTTGCCGAGCGCGGCTCGAATCGCAGAATCATCCATCTCGGGCGGTATCGACAGCGGCTCTTCGGCATATGTGATCGTGGACTCCGGCCAGACTCTCGCGATCTCCGCAACGATATCGGAGACGTGAACGGTCTCTCCGTGAAGATTAAACACGTGCGCGCCGATGAGATCGGACGTGGCCGCACGAATAAAAATATCGGCCGTATCGGCGATGTACTGAAAATCGGTACTCCCGCCAAAGCGAATATGAAACGGACGTCCGACAACTGTCGCTTTCATGGCTTTTGTTGGGTCCGAAGTGAGACCGAAGTCTCGGCCTACACCGTAAATCGTCAGCGGTCTCAAGCCTATACTGTTGACTCCGTTGTCAAGGTAGTAGACCCGCGCGTTGTCTTCATTACATCCCTTGAAGGCCCCGTAATGGGTGGAGGGTTGGGCCGCCTCCTTTTCAGTCAACGGGTGCTGGTCTTCGGTCATTCCAAACACCGCGGCAGAACTGGCGTAGATAACTCGTTGAATTGAATCGGCTCGACGCGCTGCTTCGAAGACATTGATCGTGCCGATGACGTTTACCATTGCCCCGAGTCGCGGGTTGGCTTTGCAGATCGGGACTTGCAGACCCGCAAGGTGAATGAGATGAGTTGCGCCGAACCTGTCGATGATCGGCGAGAGCGCGTCTGGTTCGGTTATATCGCCGGTGACCAGCGTGGCTCTCGTGACCTCGTCCTCGGTCATTATCAAACGCAAGCGCCGCGGGTCCGAACTCTGATCAAAGATGACCACGCGAGCATCAATCGCTAGCAGACGCTTAACGATCCATGCGCCGATGAATCCATAAGCGCCGGTGACTAGAAATGTATTGTTCAATTGTTTCTGTTGCATCCTATTGCGCGGCGTCCGAGATAGCTGCCACCAGTCGTTTCATCCCCTGGGGAACGGTTTCTTCGAAGATGACTATTTGCCCGACAAATTCCTGGGCAGCTTTTCCGCTCAGCGTCAGGAGTTGGGTGAGCTTCGTGCGTTCGCCGCCCGAGAGATCCTCAAACCACCAACGAAAACTGAGAATTGCACCGGGCAGTTGCATGTCGATTGTTGCCTCGCGCTGCGGAGTGACGCTCCTGATGACCGAGTGCAGCGGCTCTTGTCCCGGAAGCTTCGTTATGAACCGCGAGCCCGGTGCGAATGGTCCATCAAGTTGAATCTCCGCTGGAGGATCGTTCCAGTTCGAAATGTTTGTCCAATAGTCCCACGCAAAATGGCGAGTCGCGTTGCATTCGATTGCGTATTCGAACTGCCAGACAGGTTCGGCTACCTTGGTCATCAGTTCTCCGCGTTCTGAATCCGTCCAGCGTTCATTAGTCGCTCTCGACGATCTGCCTGATTTGTTCCCTCATCAAGCGCAAGCCTTGATCGACGCCAAGTTGATTCACCATCACTCGCTGCACGGTCCGCCACAACACATCTTCAACCTCCGGATACCTCGCGAACTTAGGCGGTACGAGCATGTGTTCCGCGATAACCTGCTCGAGCATCGACAGTCGCGCGCGATTGGGCGGATCGGCTTCGCTCTGTATCTGCTTCATCACGCTGCGGCGCACTGGCACGCAGCCGTTACGTGCTTCCAAAAGTTGTTGCTCTGCAGCGGTGAGGTGAAGCAGCAGTTCCAAAGCTTCCGACTTGTCCGCGCCTCGACGCGTGAGCGCGAAGGTGTGTCCGCCGCCGTAGGCGAGTGACTTTCCGGCCGGACCAACCGGATACGGGCTGAGCCCGAGACGGTCGTGAACCTTTGAAATCGTGGGATCACGATACAAGCTGTAATAACCGGGCCAGTCGCCTACCATAGAGGCGCGTCCAGCGCGAAAGCACTCATGGATCTTGTCATAGTGCCATTCCGGAAGCTCGGGCGGCACGAGTCCTTCATCATAAAATGTCCGCAGCAGTCCCAGTGCCCATCGCCCCGCCTCGTTCTCGATATCGGGCACAAGATCTTCGGGGAAGAGCGTCGCGCCCGCCATCTCAGCCAGCTCGAAAAAAGTCCCGAACAAACCGGACTCACGACCGGGAAACAAGAAACCGTATAGCTCAGGAGGCGAGTTGCGGCTTCGAGCCAGCTCCAGCAGCTCGTTCCACGTTTTGGGCGGCGCATCGATTAAATCGCTGCGATAGTGAAGCAGCCTGACGTCGATGTTACGTGGTACTCCGTAGAGTGATCCATCGGCGTGGGCCATTTCGAGCACCACGGGAACAAAATCCTGAAGCGTGGCACGATCGATCAACCCCTCGAGCCGCGCTAGAAAGCTTAGTTGCGACGGGGCGTACTTGGTGTGCGTGGAGACGAGGTCATAATGGACATCGGACAACGAGGCGAGATGCCGGTTCAGCGCAGGATGATCACCGCGAAACGCAACGTTGATCGATACACCGGTGCGCTCAGTGAACGCAGGTAGGCATTGATACAACGGGTCGTACGCCGGACCAGCGATCAATGCGATTGTTAGCTCTTTGCTCATCCTGGTTTCATTAACACCTCACTTCAGTGAGGTGTCTGGAGTTTGGACATTTCGCTCGCCAATTTCAACAACACAGGATAACCGCGTAGCGGTGTCCTATCGGTAGCTTGCGTGGTTGGCGTTTGCCCTGGGCCGCGTAGCGGTTACCTGCGTGCATCAAAATCGATTCATAGTCAAATAGGTAACCGCTACGCGGCCCAGGGCAAACGCCAACCCACGCAAGCTACCGATAGGTCACCGCTACGCGGTTACCACCACAACACAGGTTGCCGAACAAAAAAGTTCCTCACTACCTCTTCGACATTGGAATCCGCCGGAAGCTTCTTCCACAATTCAATGTACTCCGCACGACTGAACGCGATTCCTGCAAACAACAAGCTGCTCTGCCGCATCGGCCAGTGCTGGTAATACATCACGTCCGCCGGATAAGACCAGCCGCTTTTGCTGCGAATGTATGGCGTCATGAACTCCATAGCCTTGCGCATGCCCCGGCCGTCCGGAGTCTCGAATGTCCACAGATTGTCCTCCGGTGTCGATAGCAGCTGGCAGATAGCCGCCATCGCTTCGAGATTGAAAAGCGAATAACCATAAGGCTTTGTTCGCCGCAGTTCTTGAGGAAAACTCCCGTCGACTGCGATCTGATTCGGAACAAGAACGGTCTTAAAACGATCGCGGCAATATGAGATCAACCGCTCGTCGCCAGTCACGCGCGCAAACGCCGCGACCTGCAACACCCAACAAGTCCCGTGGTTGTTCTTCGCTTCGCGCTCATCGACACCATATTTGTCAGTCGTAATCCAAAGGAGATAGTCTGAAAACCACTGCTTGATCGCTTTGAGCTCCGCCGCCGATAACAAGCGCGCTCCGTTGAGGACCTCAATAGCTCGCGCGACTTCGACGAGGTGAAGCGTATCGATGATTCCTACGCCGCGTCCGGTAACTCGCCCGTGAATCGCCTGCGCGTACCTGAGATGCGGATTCATCTTCGTCCGCCTGTCGATGAACCACGCCCGAAGGTGCTCGGCCGCATGTTTAGCGTAGCGAAGATCCTGTGTTAGCTTCCACGCCGCAACCATCGCAGGAACCTGAACGCTGAGTCGCATCAGGTAGCGGCGATGCTCGTTGAAGTTGCCGGGGTTCGACAACCCATCGCGCTGGATGTAAGGCCCGTCAGGCTTTTCTGGGTCCGGCCACCAATAGTCACCTTCTGAGAAATAATCGTGAGGTCCACCCGCGCTGCGAGAGCTTGTGGCGGCGGTGATCGTTATCGGCTTTTCGCTCAAATACTTCTTTGCCGCGGTCAATACGCGCTCACGTTCAACTACGACAACGTCGACCGGCGGCCGCTGTGCACTCCGAAACTCTACTACGCAAATCAAAAAGCAAATCAGCAAAATCTGGATCATCGGGATATGAAATCTATGAGCCGTTATCCTCCGCTTTCGTGTCACTGCCAAAAGCGATGTGAGCATCCTGAGCCGGGTTGTTACCGACCGACCTCCTATTTGAACGCGATCCGGTACTGTTTTCCTGGTGCGACCTTGATCCTGACCAAACCATCTGCGTCTGTCGAAACTTTCAGCGCAACTCCCTTCTCGGTGATACTCGTAATCAATTGTCCACGTGGCGGTCTCAGCCTGTGTTCGCCAGCCACCCTGGGTCGCAGGACCGCCGTCGTAGCTTTGTTAGTAGTCCAACTCAGATCAACTTCTATCGCTCCGCGCGCGCGAAGGCCCTTAATCGATCCTTCCGTCCACATCCGTGGAAGCGCCGGCAAAAAGCTGATCTCTCCTGCGTGGCTCTGCAGTAACATCTCAGCCATTCCAGCGGTGCCGCCAAAGTTACCATCAATCTGAAACGGAGGATGATTGTCGAGGAGGTTCGGCAAAGTGGACTTCGCCAGCAATGCGACAATGTTCTCGTGCGCCAGATCGCCCTCCTGAAGCCTCGCCCAGAAGTTGATAATCCATGCGCGGCTCCATCCGGTGTGCCCGCTTCCAGCTTGGAGTCTCCGCTCGAGAGAAACGCGCGCAGCCTTTGCCAGCTCCGGTGTGCCGTTGAGCGTAATCTGATTGCCCGGGTGCAACGCGAACAAATGCGAGATATGCCGGTGGCCCGGATCCGGTTCATCGTAGTCTTCGAGCCACTCTTGCAGTTGCCCGTGACGGCCGATCTTCAGCGGCGGCAGACGATCACGGGCCGCGCTCACCCGATTGCGCAATTCAGGATCAACGCCGAGTAACTTGCTCGCTTCGATCACCCGGCTAAACAGTGCGTGGGCGATCTCAGTATCCATCGTCGGTCCCATGCACAGCTTGACCTCAGAGCCATCCCGCCCGAGATACCGATTCTCCGGCGAAAGCGATGGACCGGTGATCAAATGACCTTCACCGTCATCAACCAGATAATCGACGAGGAACTCCGCAGCTTCTTTCATCACCGGATAGCCACGCTTGGCGAGGAACTGACGATCGCGAGTGTAGTCGTAGTGATCCCACAAATGCAGACTCAACCAGGCCGCACCCATCGGCCAGATCCCGGCGTGAACCCCATCGATAGGCGACGCGTGCCCCCACAGGTCCGTGTTGTGATGAATGACAAACCCGCGCGCACGGTAAAGACTTTTGGCGATCCTGCGTCCGTCTTCTCGCGCATTTTCAATCAAGTCGAACAGCGGCTCGTGCAGCTCTGAGAGATTGCAGACCTCGGCCGGCCAATAGTTCATCTCGGTGTTGATGTTGATCGTATATTTGCTATCCCAGGATGGATGCAGTTGATCGTTCCAGATGCCCTGAAGATTGGCAGCCATCGTCCCGGGACGGCTGCTGGCGATGAGCAGGTATCGCCCAAACTGAAAATACAACGCTTCCAGGGCAAGGTCGATTGCAGATTGCTCGACGCGCTTCAAACGCTCGTCAGTCGGCAAAACAGAGGACGGACCGGCCAGCCTGAAATCGACTCGCCGAAAGAACCGCTGATGATCGGAAACGTGAGCGGCGCGAAGCTCAGAATAAGGCTTCTTCGCCGCCGCGAGATATTCATCACACCTGGATCGCGGATCCTTTGACCGAAAGTTGGTCGCAGCGGCAAACACCAGCGTGGCCGCATTCGCCTTTTCCACCACGACGTCGCTCCCCGCCGCGGTCATCGCGCCGCCTTCGGGGAGAACCTGCACAACGCCTCGAAATTTCACCCCCACCTTTCGTTCGAGCGCCTGGCGTTCGCTGCGAGCGATCGCCTCGCCTTCAATCACCACCCTCCCGTGATCCATCGTTTGGGTCGTGCTATCCGATTCGCGTTTTAGTGTTGCCGCGAACGTCAGA
>DASRIZ010000239.1:0-23013 GCA_035649735.1 Blastocatellia bacterium
TGCTAGAGAAGATTCAAACCGAAGGCTTAAGGGAACACGCGCCTTCCATAACGAAACCAGAGTGGCGGTAAGCGCAATCAGATTCAGAAAAAGATGCAAGAAGATGATATTAGACAACGTGAGCCCGCCGAAGAATATCAGCAGCACCGTTCCTAACAGGTATCCCGCAGGCAGGATGACACGAAGCCAATTGAACGCAGCGATTCGCAAGCGCCCCTGCAGAATGCTCACAGCAAATTGCGTAATCAGCGAGATCGGGATGACGATCAGAAAGAGCCTGGCAGCGTCGACAACCGCGTCCTCCTGACTCCGAAGCAGCCAGGGTAAAGCAACGAATCCAACCAGTACAGCAATCGCGCCTTGCGCCAGTCCCAACCATAACCCGTCAGCAAAGATCGCTCGCGGCTTAGAATCAGGGAGCGCCGCGAAGTACAAAATGGCGCCTATCAACCCCATGCTACTTAAGTAGACAAGCAATGTCGGCCAGAGGATGGCGGCGGCAACCTCGCCGCGCCCTGCGGGGCCAAGCCAGCGCGATAGCACAACCGAATTCACCAACCCCAACAAGGCGATCCCGAAACTGGTCAGCAGCGTGCGCACAATCAATGGACGAAGCATGCCGCGTTTCTCCAGACGCCAATCAAAAGCAAGTTATTCTCCTCGAAGCGATCAATGACTCTCCTTATACCGGTCGATTTTGGACTTCTTCGGTGCGCTTCCTTTGATAAACGAGGTATACAGCGGGGAAGAAAAAAACCAGAATCCACCGGATAATCACTCGCAAACGAACACCCTGAAAAATTGCTCGCAGCATGATCGGAATCCGCCTGAAGCCGCCAGGCGTCAACAATAATTCCTTGTCGTATTTCTTCTCGCGAAGACAAGCCAAAAGATCGGTCTCAATGCCAAGCAATTCTTCCCGCCGACCCGGATACAGCGCCATCATCGTTTTCAGATCCAACAATCGTTGCTCGCAGGCGTCTATCCACATATCGCCCACCTTAAGTAACGACGTTTCTACTTCTCCCGGTCGTGTGTCATCGGGCTCGCTGAATTGCGTGTTGCCGTCATGCAGACGGTACAAAACAAGCGGCGCGTCGATGAATCGAACCTGTCCGAGCAAAGCTGATCGAAACGATATGATCACATCTTCGGCCACACTTTTCCTTTCAATGATCGGGCCAAAAAGATCAAAGACCCGTCTGTCCCATACGTGAGTGGCTCCCAGAGCACTTCCGAAGCGTCTGGCCATGTGTGATACAGTAAGCGTCTCCTCTGGGATATTGGCCAGAGCCCAGCCCTTCCGGTTTCCAGTCGCATCAATTACGATAGCATTTGAAAAGATCGAAAATGCCTTACTATCTGAGTCAGCATAGGCTTGGTAGAGCCGTTCAACACGGTCCGGTAACGAGATGTCGTCCGCCGAGGCCGCTACGATGAGCTGACCTTCTGCAAGTTCCATTACTCTGTTTATACTTGGTCCGAATCCCAGGTTGGGATTGTTGCGGTTTAGACGAACGGTATGCGGCCCCGAATACCTGGCTACCTCGGCCTGTACGATGTCAAAAGTCCGGTCCGTTGAGCAATCATCTGAAATCAGAATCTCGAGCGGAGAGTACGTCTGGCTAAGGGCTCCCCGGACTGCCTCCGCGACGAACCGCTCGTGGTTGTAAGCAAACAATGCGAATGTTACAAGTGGTCGGCTATTGCCCATGCCGCAACCCCAACCTGGCGATCCCAAAACTTGTCAGCTCCGCGGTGCTCGACACCACGATTCGACGTAATGTCCCCGCGCCATCAACCCCCGAACGTGATAATAGAGCGCTCGCCGGGCGCCGCCGCTCGGAGTGTGCCAGACAGCATTCTCATTAGTTGGTGGGTCACGCAAGTCGCGGTTGATTTCCACGACAAGGGCGACTCTGTGAAGGCTTTCTTAAACGGATGGCAGCCGAACTATCGCGTTGCTACTGTGCCTCATTAAACCGGCTGATTGGGAATCTGCCAAACCAGGAGTGGGATGCGCTCGGCTCGCTGCAGGTAACAGCACTCTCGCTACGCCGCGGATCCGCGATGATGCTTACATTTCTACCAACAAGGTGTCGCCCCATTGGCCAAACTGAAACGCTTTGTTGAAAATTATCCGCGGGGACTCGCTTCCACGTTTTGACTCTTCGAGCTCTCCTGCCCGTAGCCCGAATAATAGCGGTAGTAATAGTAGTTGTCGTACCCGTCCCTGCGCAGATCCACGTTGTTGAGCACCACTCCAAATATCTTCGCTCCAACCGTCGAGAGCTCCTGTCGCGCGCGCCGCACCACATCGCGCGTGCTCTTGCCTCCGTGGACTACCAGGATCACTCCATCCACCATCGTGGACAAAATCACCGGATCGGTTACGTTGATTAATGGCGGCGAGTCTATCAGGATGTGATCGTATCGCCCCTGAAGTTCTCGCAGCATGTCTTTCATCTTTTCAGAGATTATCAGCTCCGCGGGGTTTGGAGGGACGGGCCCGCACGGCAGCAAAGAGAGATTTGCGATCGGGAGTTTCTGAATCAGACCTTCAAGCGCAACATCCCTTGAAAGATAAGTGGACAAACCTTGCCCGTGATCGACACCCAGGACCTTGTGAGTCGTCGGCCGCCGCAGGTCACAATCAATTATCAGCACCGATGCGCCCATTTGAGCGAGAGATATCGCGGTGTTTACCACGGTCGTGGTCTTGCCTTCGCCCGGCTGTCCGCTGGTGATCAGGATCGTCTTGGGGGGCCGCCCGGCCGCGGACAACAGAACCGACGTTCTCAGAACTCGATAGGCTTCGGCGGCAGATGATTGATTATCGAGAGTCGCAAGCTGATAAGCGGCCTCGGATTGAGCCTGCCTGGAGTTGCCATTCCCTAACGCTTTTCTGCCTTTCGCCCCAAGACCGCGACGGCTGGCGCCAGTCACTGCCGGAACGACGCTCAGCGCGGGCAACTGCGCGTAGCGGCTGACATCCTCAACGGTCTTGATTGTGTTGTCGAGATAGTCGAGCAGGAATGCAAGGCCAACGCCGGCCGCGGTGCTCAACAGAAACGCAACCAGAATCGTGAACATTCTTCTCGGACCGATCGGAAATCCTGGCACCTGTGCCGGCTCGATCACCCTTAAGTTGTTCTGCTGTTCCACAACCTGCGCCTGCGCCTGGTTGCTCTTGTTTAGAAAATCCTGATAAAGCGTTTTGTTGGTGTCAACGTCACCCTTTAGCAGATTGTATTGAATGGCATCCTGATTCTGCCGGATGGCGTCGTTCTTTGCCTGCGCGAGAGCCGCGTTGAGCATGTTCTCTTCGCGAACGGCGCGATCGTATTCGTTTTTTAGCTTTTCTTCAAGAGACTTTCCGCTATCCGCGATCTGAGCCTTTATCGACGAGATCTTCTCCTGCACTTCGATCACCTTTCGGTTCTCGGGCCCAAACTTTACATTCAGTTCCGCAAGCTCGGTCTGAAAGTCGCTAAGCTGTCGCTGAAGATCGGCGACTTTTGGAGCGGTCTTAAACAGCAAATCCGCGTAGGCTTCCGGCAATCTCTCAACCCGGCCTTCTTTTACCTCGGTATAAAGCGATTGCTTGAGCATTCGGTCTGTCTGGGCTCGGAGCACCTGGGCATGCAAACTGGACAGCTTGGCCGTCGTAAGAGTCCCCTCTTTATCTGTAGCGAAGATCCCATGTTCGCGGGTGTAGTTTGCCAGAGCCTGGTCGGCTTCCTCAACTTTTGACTTCAGCTTGCGCGTCGACTCATCAAGCCATTGTGCGGCCCCGCGGAACTTCTCGGTCTTGTTTTCAAAGTTACGCTCGAGGAACGTGTTGGCAACCGCGTTTGTTATTTCCGCAGCGATCTTTGGGTCGCTGTGAGTGAACGATATCCTGAGAGCCCGAGTTTCCTTTACCGGCTCTACTCCAAGACCGCCTTCGAGTATTCCGATGCAGCCCTCGATCCGCTTCCTGACCAATTCTTCCGGATCCTCGAGACCTTGGGAGCCGCTCGGAGCAGTCTCACCTTCGGCGATGGCCCCCTCTGATTCGGCGTTCGCTATACCAATCTTGGTCCCAAGGATCCTGACCGCCTGCCACAGTGTCTTCTTTCCTCCCGCTTGATAGAACCTCGGGTTCTCATAGAGCCGTTTCTCGGTGACCACCTCTTCAAGCAAAGAGTGGCTCTTAACCATCAGCATCTTGGTCTTGATGTTGACCATGTAGAAGGGATCGTAATCGTCACCGTAAATGCTCCCCGGTCTTCCGAGCGTCGTCATGTCCTTGCCGATCTCGATCAACGCGGAAGACTGAAAGGTGTTCTTGGTACGGTACATGTCGATGGTTACAAGAGTGGTAATGATTACCGCGACGGTGGCGATAAGCCATTTGCGTTTTCTAACCGTGCGCCACAATTCCCGCAGATGGATCTTCTGATCATCGGCGCCGGTTCCGTAACCGTAGCCGTACGAGTTTGGATAATAAGGCCTGACCCCGGAGGTTTCGCGAGCGGCAATTTCAATGGGAAGCGGGATTCTCTCCAGCTCAGCTTTCTCGTCTGGCATTCGTGGTGCTCCTGGAAACTCGGGGTCCGACAAACTGAAGTTTGTCGAGACAAGCCGGATGCGACGACAAACTGAAGTTTGTCGGACACTCAGGGCTGATCAACTTAGTAAACCACTCCTCGTTGGGCGGCGCCCATCCCTATCGCCTTCAGTATCCCGTTGCCAATGGTCTTGCCTTTGCTGTTAGGGACTATGACTATGTCATTGGCGACCAGAGCAACGTCGTCTTTCTTAGCCTTCATAACCGCGCCGACGTCGACTGGGATCTCGACGCGTTTGCCCGTTGCCACGTCCTGTCGAAAGATAACTCCACTGCCAAGCGCGGCGTTCATGGTGGTCCCCTGCGACAGCGCTATTGCCTGTCTCAGAGTCGTTCCCTCGCTCAACGGAAACGAACCCGGCGCGTTTACTTCGCCGGCGACGTAGAACACGTCAGCCTGGGGAATGTTTACAATGTCACCGGGCTCGAGATATGAGTCCTGCCCCCCGAGTCCCAGCCCTTTGAACATGCCGTTGATGTTCACCATTTTTATGTCGTAATCGGGCTCGTCCGTTGTGGTTGGATTAGCAGCATTCGCTGCGACCACTGGAGTCGGTCTGGAGCTTGCGCCGTCGGCGGCAGCGCCACTCTTCTTCTTGATCTCGCGAATAATATAAGCGGTCGAGCCTCGGTTTTCCGCAGGTCCACCGGCGAGCGTGATGAGCTTCATCAACTGGAGCCTGCCCTCAGCCTGGTAAACGCCGGGTTTTTTTACTGCGCCCAGTATGAAAAAGGAGCGGCTATAGAACTGCTTCACGGAAACGATAACGTTCGGATCTTTGAGATAGCGTCCGCGCAGGCCGTCAGCTATTTCTCTGCTGAGTTCCTCTGTGGTCTTGGACAGCGCCTTAACCCGCTTGAGGTAGGGCATCAGAAATGTTCCGTCCGCATTAACTGACGCTGTAACCGACAATTCCGGCGCGTCATCAATCCTGATCTCGATGACATCTCTCGCGCCTATGCGGTAGTCCTCATCCGGCGAAACCAGGATCGACGGCGAAGCGTTCGGCTCGCCGCCCGCTTGCGCAGGCGGTTGAATCTTGGGTTGCTGGCGGGTTTGAGCACCCGCTGACGCAAACGCAACTACAAGAAGCAGGATCACCGCATAAAACGGGTCATGCGTCTTCCTTGTCCTGGTTTTGTTGCTCATGGCGTACTCCTATTTGATAACGGTTCGATGCTCCACCTGTTCTGTGAAGATCTCTAGCCCGCAGGCGGCATCCGGGCAATGTCAATCTCGAGTTCGGGCTCGAATTATACACCTGACTGTCGTTTTGTTACTACTGTTCCTTTAGAAGAAAATCATCGAACCACACGCTGCCCCGGGTCGGTTCATCATAGCTGAATTTGGGCTTCCGCTTTATCGAGACGTAAACAGCCGAAGTCGCGCCATTCCCAACCTGAGGCCCCACAAAATCGACTGACAGCCGCTGCCAGTCATTCGTGCCTTGAGCCACGGGCTGAGAGGCTGCGATCCAGTCAGGTGAATCGGGCCCTGACACTACAACGCGAGGGCCCTCAGGCGTTTCCAGTCCGCTGGTCTTTGCGTAACATTCAAGCGAATAACGCGCGCCCGGCCGAACGGGAATCAATTGCTTGATCTCGTTGTCCAGCCGGGTGGTATCCAAACCGACGAATTCAATTCTCAGCGATCGGGACCCGCTGTGAGCGACGGCGGTGTCCATTGCAAAACGCGCATATTCGCTGCGGCCAAACGACCAATCGAACTGAGCAAAGTCCTTCGAACTGTCCGCCTCGAACCCGCCGTTCGACACCAGTGTGCCCTGGCGCTCGGTTGCGCGCAGCTCGTTCCACAAAGCACGCGCCCGTCCGACTTCACCGGCCGCTATCAAGGCGTTCAAGAACGCCGCGCTTTCAGACGGGACAGCGAGGCGGCCAGCCCGGTCGATGCCGGCGAACACGTCCGCGGCTTCGGCCGGCCGCGAAACTTTCAACAGAAATTGAGCGAGTGTCAGCCTGGCTTTTGGGGTGTCCCCGACGACTGCCTGGACTGAGTTGATATCTCCTCGCGATGCACGCCACAGGAGGTCGAGTGTCCCGGGCAGAAGCGCGCTATTGGCGGCAACAGCAATTCGCAGCCTTTCGAGCGATTCATCCAGCTTGCCTTCTCTTATCAAGAGATTTCCGAGCCGATAGTGGACGTTCCAATAATTGGGCGCCAGTGCTCGAGCGGCTTCAAGTGATGCCTGGGCGGCTGGGCGATCTCCGGCAGTTTCCTCGATTGAGGCAAGCGTTATCCTGAACCGATAATCGTTGGGGGAAAGGTTAACCGCTCGTTGCGCATGAGCTTTGGCAGTTGTCAGATCGCGATCGCCCTCCGACAATTCGGCTGAAGCAAGTCGAGCATTCAATCGAGCAGAGTTAGGAAAGTAGCCAACCGGGATTTGAAGCATGTTACGAGTGGCCTGAACCCGATCATCGCCAAGCGTGCCAATCACAAATCTCGTTATTATGACCGCAATCAGCAGCGATGATACAACCAGCGACAGTACTGCTACCGCTAACCTGGCCCCGAGCTTATTGAGCTTCAGACTAAATGTCATTTGCAAGATTGATCCGCGTCTGGGCAGGCTCCGCCCGTTCAAAGTTAAACCCAGGCGGGAAACCGCAATCGCGGCATGTGTAGATTCAACGGAACTTTTGCAACCTCTAGCGTAGACTGTCCAGTGCGCAAACTGTAGCGTAGACTGTCCAGTCTGCGCATCAGCAAAACCCAACAGAACAAGCGCAGACTGGACAGTCTACGCTACAGTTTGCGCACTGGACAGTCTACGCTACACCGCTATGGTCTCGCTTTTGAGACAACGCAACGCTCGGCTCCAGAGCGACGGATTAAGGCACGTGCACGGAATCAGTTTTATGCGTGTTATGTCTTGGCTTTCGCGCGCGTCCGCGCCTTGCGGTGGGATTCGAACTTCGCTTCAAATGCCCCACTTTTGCGTCGCCCTGCACTTCCCGCAGTGTTCATTTCTTAATAAACGAATACCGGGAGCGCACAAAGCATACTGGCGTGATTTGGAGTTGTCAACACAATCGAAAGAAACGACTTCGGGGCGTTAGCGCACGTTCCTGCGCACCTTCCTCGGGGAGAAAAAAGGGCGGAACCTCCGTAGAACCACGCATTGAAGGAGTCTACTTGAAGTCCAATGGGAACGCGTTAATCGCTTCGCGGTTACAGGTTGGCGACAGCGCCGGAGGAGCACGAGAAAGTGCATTCGACAGCCGGGTTCAAGCAAGGCGCGCTAATTATCGCTGCGAGCACCTTCTACGCACACATGCCTCCGCTGCAGACTTGCGAACAGCACTGAGCGGACGAGGTGCAGCCCTGACCTGACGGAAGGCAGTTTGCTGCTTGGGCGGCCGAAGGTGCGATGATCGATGTCACAACCGGAAGGGCGACGGCCGCCGCAAGTCCGATTCGTTTCATAACATCGCGTCTCGAAAGTCCCGACATTTTATTGGGTACGGTTGTGCTCTTAAGGAGCTTTGACTTGTTGAGTTGCTCGACGCCGAGCCACACGACTTCCTCGTCCACCGGCACATTAATCGCGCTTTCAATTGTGCGAGCTATCTGCGACACCGGAGTCTTACCGTCGCAATACTGCCAAACCAGAGCCGCCGTAGAGTTGAGGCAGTGGGCCTTGCTTCGGTCGCGATCGTACACCAGCACTTCGCCTGACAGTTCTCGTACAATAAGGCCTTCTTTCCGCGCTTCGGGCATCAACAGCTCATCTTGTCTTTTCATTAAGAACTCCAGTCTCTCTAGCGCCGTTCAAATGACGAGGTTCACTGAACGGGTCTTATACTACTTAGATACAACGGTTGTCAACAGAAATGCCCATTAAAGCCCGCCAAAGTTGTCCAGTATGAAGTCGACGACCTGCTGCGTCTCGCCTCGCGCACCTTTTAAGACCGGCGCTCGAGATACCACCCCCCGAATTGCCTCCAGCATTGCCGCGGGTTGGCGACGCGCAGACACTGTGTTGGCCATTAACTCGAGTGCCCCCTCGCCCTCAGAAAGCCTGCGTGGACGCCAACGAGCCCCCGGTTGGTACTTGCTTACTACCACCATTCCTACCGGAAGTGGTTTGACTCCTGACCTTCCTCCCAGGGTTTCGACCCGGTACTTCGTCGGTTTCTCGAGGTGACCGTTCTCTCTTATCGACAACGGCCTCGCGTAATGGTGGACCATTCCCCGCTCGTCAAGCACCGCGTATTCATCCGAGTAATAGGTCGCTCCGGCCCTAACCAACGCTGCCACTAAACTGGTCTTTCCGCTAAAGCTACGCCCAGGTATCACGATCGCTCGTCCGCGTACGCCGACCACCCCCGCGTGGACAAAAACTCTGCGCGGAGCAGTTTCGGCAACAAAAAGCTGCAAGTCCGATTCAAAGGCGTCGATCGCCTGTTCCAACTTGGGCGTCGCTGCGACCCGCTCTCCGTCAGCGTAAACCAGGTTGCGCGCGCGTCGACGTCCGCCCTTGGCGTCGTCTGGAATCACAACAGAGTACAGCCTTTCTACAATCTGCGAACGCGATTTTTTCCACCCCGGCGGCAGAAAGGGCAGGATGCGATCGAGGGCGCCCTTGCGGTTTACCCTGATGCCGATTCGCAACCCATATGACGTAAAACAAAGGCTATCCTTCCAGTCGTATTCGTCAGTCTCATCCTTCGAATCGGTCACGACCCGCAGACGAGGCAAGTCTCGTTTCGGCACAGACTCCCCCATGATCGATCTAGAACCTCCAGCTTTGTGCTTACCGAAGCCTTGTAGTCGGATCGCCGAACAAGATCCAGGAAAGCCTGGCGTCCTTGTTCAACCCTTTGGCTTTCGCCTGCAAGGCGATCTCGCCCAACGTCAGCGAATTGTCGGGATCGAACAGACGCCTGAACATCTCCAGGTCCATTACCCCCTGATCACCCGGTTGAGTCATGCCTGATGAGGCCCAGAGCGCAACCGCCCCGCCCTTTTCCGCGCGCAAGAGAGATTCCGCAAGGCTGTCGAGTTGCGCGTCGTGGAAGTAACCGTTCAGACATGTCATCATCACGAACATCGACAAGTTGTCGCCGTTGCTCAGATCATTAACATCCTCAGCGGTGAACAAACCACCGCGCCAGGCGTCAACGTTGCCGTGACCGTTATAGTTGATCACCCGTTGTCCGCGGTTGATTGCGTCAAGCAGCCGGCTCTTCGCCGTAGCCGCATCGAGGCCGCCTCGATTGATCTCCTCGACGCGTTGATCGTCGGGAATTACGCTGCGCAACTCGGCGCTGGTAGCTGCGAAATCCGTTCCGTCAAGGCTATCGTCCGAGACCAACAACACTCCTTCCGCGCGCGATGACTGGGCGTACCTGATAATCTTCCCGACAACTACGCTCATGTCGCGCGCTGAACGAACCGGCAAGCGGCCAATCGCCATCTCGGCCAGACCATCGCCGTTGAAGTCGCAAAGCCAGTCGTCACTTGCCGTCTCCATAAACTGCGTATCGATCAAACGGGTCGGGACGAGATCGTTCCAACCGAAGCCCAGATAGTTCTTTGCGTCAAAACTCGCGTCACCTGCCAGCATCACAAAGCGCGGCGCGATCTTCCAGTTACCTTGTGCGTAAGCAAGGAAGTTCTTTAACGCTTGTGGCGTTTTGTTGCCGTAGCTGAATTCGTCGTAGACATCCTCGATGTCAACCACAGCAACCTTATATCCCTGACTCTGGCGGAGCGCGACGAGCGGATCAAGGGACATCATGAATTCCCGGCGCGTGAAGATCACCAGGTGTGCCGCGTTGCCTGACTGACGCCAATTCGAGACGCGATCTATCGCCAGGTTGGCAGCACGTCTCGCCGAATCGTTGCTCATAGCAACCAGCGTCCGCAGGCCGGAGCCCGGCACGCTAATCGTGATCGAGAACCCAGATTTAGTCGGCTTTATCGTTCCGAGGATTTCTTGCGTTGAGCTCGGGTTGGTCACGTCAAAAAGCCGGATTGCGGCGTTACTAAACCCGTCAACACTGACCACTTGCTTCGGCGATACATTGAATCGAAGCTCGTTATCATCGGCGACAAAGCTATGCCAATACGTTACCCGCGTATAGTCGGAGAGGCTGATGTCGGCTGGGCCGCCCAGCGGCGCCAGACTTACAGTGTTCGCACCTTCCCGCAGTAACGACTGGGCTATGGACAAGCGCGCGACGCCCGCGTTCTGTCCGTTGAAGACAACCTCACCGGCGTGGGAGCCGTTTATCTTGACCTCGACCTGATGGGCGCCCATCGTCACGCCCTGCAAGGCCACTTCGAGCACTGCGCCGTTTGTAGACGATGTATCGACGTGTTGAAGCGTCAGAGTCTGATCGATCGGATCGCGGGCGATCACCGGCCCGAAGAAGTTCTCCTTTTCGCCGTTGCGCAAGGCAGAGAAATAGATGGTCCTTTGCTTTAACTCGGCCGATGCGAGGAAGCTCTGGCTGGGGCCCGGGTTGGCGTGCGCGGATATCGTTTGAATCCGCATGCCCGGTTGGGCGCCAACCGTCAGCCAGTACACGTGCTCGTCGGTTGATGCCGAATCGACTCCTACGCCGTAGAACTCGATTGCTGACAACGAGTCGAAAGCGCCTTTGGAGATCACGTTGATTGGCTGTTCCACGCCGTCAGCCAGGAGACGAAGATAGCGCGGGTCAACATTGGTATTGAACCCAGCGGCTACCAGCTCTGGCTGGGTAACCCGGTAGAACCCTTCGCTCTTTACCCCGAGCTTTACTGCCTGTTGTCCACCGGCAACCTGAATCGAAACCCCGCTGGCCATTCGAATGTTAGCCCGGCGATCGACTCGAGTTGTTTGGCTTGCCGTTGGGGTCGATTTACCCAGTTGACCAAGCGTCGGCGACGATACTTGATCACCAGTTCCCGGTTTCCCAACAGCCTGATTCGCGCTTACCGGTCCGTACCATGTGCTGTCGCCATCGAGGTCAACGGCTTCGATCATATATTGGGCGCCGCGGCTTTGAGTGGCGCCGTCAAACCAGGCGTATGATTTTCCAGCTCCCATCGATGTGCCGGCGCCAACCATCAATGCCGATCCGGCGATGAGCTGTGAGTTGACACGGGTCCGCTTGCCGTTTTCATCGCGATAGATGTTGAACCCGAGGTTGTCGACTTCGAAACCGGTGCGCCATCTGATGGACACGCCGTCGTCAAAACGGGTTGCGCTGGCAGCGGAGCTGGCGCCGTCGTTGCTAAATTTCGCCGCGGTTGGTCCGCCGGTGAAGATCGAAAGTAAGTAATTCCCGGCGCCCGTCGACCCGGTCGAGGTGCTTCCAATTGTGACTCGCGCAAAGTAAGTCCCGCTGCTGGTTGCCCTATACACCAGGCCCTCCGCCGGCGAGTTCGGCGTTGTTGCGATGAGCGATCCTGCCCCTGGAGTGGTGTTTGAAGTTGAGCCGCTATCGTTGACCACAATGAGTACCGCCCCGGCTGAGTCAAGCAGTTCAAGCTTGCCGTTAACTGGGGTGGCGTCGCGGCACGGATCACCGTCAAAGCTCAGAAAGATAAGTTCTCCGGCACTGGCGGTGAACGAGAAGACATCGACATCGGTCGAAGGAGCGGGAGCGGTGAGCTCGCCGCTGAAATACTTATTCGCAGCCGTATTGGCAGTCGCGATCGTGTTGTTCGGTTCGGTTTCCGCGGTAGCCGACGAAGTCGAGGCAGGACCTGAACAGCCGGCCAATATGTTAGCCCCCGGTGGTTGCACAACTGCGTAAATTCGATACGGTTCGCTTTGGTTTCCGGCTGTGAAGTGACTGACCCGCAGATACGCTCCCGCGGCAGTTAGCGGAGTGCCGGCAAGGTTCGGGGCGAGCCCGCCAAACGCATTGTCGTTGTTCGCATCCTCGTATTCGAGCGTGTCAGTAGCGGTTGTCACACGCAAATCGAAATCCGTGGAGCTGCCGGCAACGCCATCAACCAATGCAAACGCCCGTGTTCCAGCCGCAAACGCGCCCAGAAAGTAGAAATCCGCATCCCCCGGCGGGGCGATCGAGCCTTCGCCCCCAAAGAAGAGCGTGTTGGCGGTAGCCGGTGTACCGTTCGGCTCGGTTTCCGGATTACATCGATTTGCTTCGATGGTAAAGGTGCTGCCATCCACCGAAGGTGAATTCTCATCAACAAAGATAAAGACGGTTTGTGAGGCGGCAAGCGTCAGGCAATCTACTTCTTCAGCTATGCTCGCTGACTGCCGATTCGCCGCCTTTAAACAGGTGCCCACGGTGACCGGGGTTCCCGGCGTAGCCGCGGGGCAACTCGATGCCACGTACAACACGAGATTACTGATCGTGCTGTGATTCGTTACTTTGAACGAATAAGTGCCGGCTGTCGATGAGGTAAAGGAATAGACCACGTCGCGCCCTGTGGCAGCCGAAACGGTCTGACCGACGCCAGTGAAGCACGCGCCACCAGAAAGTTGATAGTCATTAACCGCCGCAACAGTAGTCCCGTTGACTGGTGTGTTTAGAACCAGAGCCGTCGGCGCTCCGCACGTGTCGTTTGCGGGGGGGAGAATCCGCGAGATGCGAAGCTGAACCGCCGTATTCCCCCCGGTAGGCGGAGTGGGGTCAAACTCCGACACTACGATGTAATACTGAGTCCCTGCATTCAGTTGAGTTTGGACAAACGACTGCAGCGCTTCGCTCACACAGTCGTCGTCGCTGCAACCGTCGCTTCCGCTAGCCGATGGGATTTCAGTAAACGGCCCGGCGCAGCCCCCAGCCGATGTATATATCGCAATCACGGTATCATCAACCGTGGTGCCTGTTGGTGCATCCGCGCAGGATGAAATTGTGTATGACGCGGTCGTCGATGGCGTGAACGTGTACCAGATGCTGCGCGAGACATTGTTCTGGCAAGAGGGGGCCGGCGGATCGCCGACAGTCGTCGCGTCGGTGATATCATCGGTTGTTGCCGTGAGGTAAGGGAATGGCCCGGCGGCTGGAATAACTTCGGCCCCGGAACAAAGATCATTCGACGGCGCGACGAGCGGCGTCGTTCGCGGCGGTGCTGCCGCTGCGGCCGCAATCCGTTTGTTCAACAATTGGGTCTTGAGATCGGCGACGTCGGTCGAGCGCCGCGCAACAAACAGCGAATACTCATCCAACAGCTCCTGTTGCTGCTTGGTCAGCTCTTTGCCGGAGATGTAGTAGTCGTACAGAGCGCGCGATATGACCAGATCGGCTTCCAGATCCGTAATCGCCGCTCCCGAACCGAACCTGCGAAGAATGTTTGCTTCTTCTTCAGAGAATTGATCGCCGGCCTTCAACTGTCCGAGCAGCTTTTCCATCGCCGACTGACGCGAGCTGTCCAAACCGGAGCCAGCCAACTTCTGAGACAGTGAGCGTGAACTTGTCGCAGCCCGACCAACCGGGAGACCAGGCAATACCAAAACACAAGTAAACCCAACCATTGTTAGTAGAAGAGTGACACCGAGATTCATCCGCCTTGCAAAACGCATTACTTTCCCCCTGTTTGATTGCTTTTTTGCTGGCCGCGGCGTTTGACGACAGCCAACCTGGTCCCACTAAATGACTTGAGCTATTGATTCTTATGATCAGACTGCCAAACAGAACGTAGCTTAGTTGAACATCTTTGTCTTTGATAGAGTTTTTTGCCCTATTAGGACGTGATTTCAGGATTCTAATTCTGTCGGGAGCTCAGTCTGCCTTTGCCTCTTAGCCAATCCCGTCTTTATCGTCTATACCGCGGACTGAATCGGCTGCTAATTTATCCTGCTCGTCGGATCGCCAAAAAGAATGTAGGTCAAACGTACATCGGAATCGCTGATAGAACTCTTTGCTTTTAGAGCAGCTTCCCCTAGAGTCCGCACATAACCGGCAGCGCCCTCCCCGGTGAAAATGATCCGGAACATCTCTTGATCCATCCGCGCCTGTGGTCCCGCATCACACATACCCGTCGAGGCCCAAACTGCGGCCGCGCCGCCGCCCTCCGCAATCAACAGCGATTCAGCAAGGCTGTCCAGGGCCGGATCCTGAAAATAGCCGTTGAGGCAGGTGATCGCGAAGATGACGGGCCGAGCTTCACCGTTCGTCAGCGCAACGGCATCCGCAGACGTCAGCAGATCCCCTCTCCACTGATCGATGCTCCCGTGCCCGAAGTAGCTTATGATTCCGAAACCCCTGTTGAGACTTTCGATCAACTGGCTCTTTGCCGCAGACGTCCCGAGTTGACCTCGGTCGATCCGCGCAACCGGCACATCGGTTGGAACCAGCATTCGAACTAGATCAAACTCGCTTTGAAAATCGATCCCGTCGTTAAGATCAGACACTAACAAAACGCTTCGAGACTTCGGCGCACTGTCGTAGATTACTATCTTGTTGATGATTCGAGAAGCCTCGGTTGCGGTGCGCACAGGAAGCCGCCCGAGAGCCATCTCCGCCAGACCATCTCCGTCGAAGTCCGCCAGCCACTCGTCGCTGACCGTCTCCATCGCCAACGTGTCGATTAAACGCGTCGGCACGAAGTCATAGTTGCCTTGTCCGAGGTGGTTCCTGGGGTCCAGACTCGCGTCACCCACAAACAGCGCGAATCGCGGCGCCGTTCTCCAGTTTGTTTTCGCGAATGCGAGGAAGTCCCTTATTGATTGCGACGTCTTCTCACCGTAGCTGAATTCATCGTACACATCTTCGATATCAACAACGGCTACTTTGAGCCCCTGACTTTCGCGTAATGTTTGGAGCGGGCCCACGCTCTCCAAAAAGTTTCGATGCGCGATGATTACAAAGTCTGCGGCGTTTTCTAGGTCACGCAATGTCGACGGGCGATTTGAGGTAATCGATGCAACGCGTTTCGCCTGATCGTCAGCCAGGACCCAAAGGGTGCGCCCAGCAGGGTTTGGCGCGCTGAACGTCACCGAATACGCCTGACCCTGTTGCTGCACTTGCGCGGTGATCTGCCGAAGGTGATCCGGCTCTGTAATATCCCACACTCTAATTGCAGGATTGCCGAAGCCGCCGATCGTTGCCTGTCGCTTCTTCCCCGGTGTGAGCCGGATCCCGTCGCTTGACGCAACCAGGGAGCGCGAATAGGAAATGCGAATGTAGCTTACAAGACTTATGTCGCTGTCCGAGGCAAGTGGCGTTAACGTCACCGTGTTTCGGCCTTCCCGCAAGTTTGTTTGTGGTATGCGAAATGTAGCTGAGCGCTCGGCGATTCCAAAAAAGCCGATCTCACCGATGAAGCTCCCATTCAACTCAATCTTGACGCGATGCTCGGCGGTAGTAACCCCCTGAATGGCGACTTCAACAGAAGCGTCTTCCCCAGCAGCATTATCAAGGTGGTCCAATCCGATTACTTGATCGAGTGGATTCCTCGCAATCACCGCTCCAAAGAAGTTCTCCTTTGCGCCGTTTCGCAAGCCTGAAAAGTAGATCATTCTCTCCCGCAGCTCTACGGTATAAGGCAAGTATGACGGCGTTGGCCGCGATCCTTTTCCCTTTACCGTTTGTACTCGCAGGCCTGGCTGCCTGGCTGCCGCGAGCCAATAAACCCTTGTGTCGGTCGCCGCATCATCTCTGCCGAGGCCATAGAATTCGATGTAGTCTGACGGGTCGAACTGTCCGTCCTCTTCACCCTTCACGATGAAGTGCTGTTCTATTCCGGCGGCAGTAAGCTGCAACAATCTCGGATCGACTCGCTGATCCAGACCGGCAGCGACGAGCTCAGGCTGGGTGACCCGATACAAGCCCTCCTGATTCACTGAAAGTTTTATGGCTTGCCCTCCCGCGACATCGGATTGCAGCGACATTCGCTCAGCGCTAATTTGCGGGGGGTCGACGAAGCGCGGGAGAGGAGAGCCCGGACTCGACAGGCCGCCTGGCTTTCCGAGGCTGCTTAACAAAAGCGCGCGGCCTCTCTCGGGCGGCAACCGGTCACGCGAAGGCGCCCGTTCAGCGGACACTGGTCCGAAAATGGTGCTCTGTCCGTTTAGATCGATCGACTCAAGCCAGTATCGAGCGGCGTTCCCACTCGGCGGATTATCGGGCCAGGCATATGAGTAACCCGCTTTCAGATCGGTTCGTTCTCCGGCCCTTAACGCCGATCCGGCGAGTATCTGCGGGTTCACGCGAACACGCTTGCCGTTCGTCTCGCGGTAGACATTGAAGCCGAGATTGTCGACTTCAAGACCGGTATGCCATTCGACAAGCACCCTGCCGCCTGGGTACTCGTTTGCGGTGAACCGATCGAGCTTTGCCTCGGAGGGAACATAAACCTGAATGTTATCGATCCCGATCCACTCATCGTTGCCTACTGCGTTTGTGGTAATTATTCGAAGCTGAACGAGCGGTTGATTGTCTGTGGCCGCGGGCAGAACAACGGTGACCGGAGTAACCAGGGTCGCAAGGCTTGGCCCGCTAGAGGCATCCGCTACAAAGCCCGCGGGTATGTTGGTGTAGTTGCCCGCTGCGCCCACTCGATATTGAAGCGCGACCGGCTGGACGGCATTGTCGGTAGAACCGTCGATGTCTCGCAGAAAATAAACGATCCTCACACCTGAAAGCCCGGTTGTGTTTACGTTAATGACGATGTGGGGCGCATCCGCGGTCCCGGATCCATTTAGCGCGACAACCGGGTCTGCGATTCCGTCAAATTCGGCAACGCCTCCGGCTATTTGCATAATCGGGTCACTCTGGTTTGCAATCACATCCACGGGCGTGGCCGCTCCGTCGGCTACGATTGTTTGTGGATCAGTCCCCGTTACAGCAGTCAGATTGTCCCCACGAAATCCAACGATTCCCGGCACGCCAGCCCAGTTGTCATCTGTGGTAATTAATCCGGTGTTCGACCAGTCCTGACTGAGTGGAAGAGTCTGGGGCGTACTGTCGGCGCTCACGCGGGGAGTAATCGTTCCGCGCGGGAACAGCACGGCCGACAAAGACATAACAACCAGAGCCGTAACACGCAGCCATTCGCGCGACGATCGTTTGGTGACCATATATTGCCTCAGTTGCCTGCGGAATCGTATCGATAGGAAGTAATCCCGCCTGTCCGGCCAGAACACGTCGTAGGTCCACTTCGGCATTGTTGAGGAATGCCGCCTGCCCTCCCTAAACGGGGAAGCGAATCAGCGGGCACATTGTAGGGAGAACTCTTAATCAGTGTCAACTAAACGAGGCTGTATCTAGTGTGGTGCATAGCTGTTGCCGGGGTGGTGCTGTCTGTTTGGGGAGTTGAGGGTGACACCGGTGCACAAATTCAGCACGCAACAGAGGAGACAACCGCGACCCCGGTAACCGCGTACCGGTGACCTCTCGATAGTTGTGGGAATGGTGATGCCGTGGGCCGGTGGCGGTCACCTGCGCGCCTGCAATTTCAATGTAAACAGGGCATCACCACACCCGCAACCTCACCGCTACGCGGCTGTCCATCGGCGCTGTTGCCATAGCAACTCGGGTAGACAGTCGAGAGTCAGCCACGCGATTGTGACAAGCGTGGCCCCCCAACGAAACTCGGATAACCTACTGTCTCGGTGGCTCTATCGCGAAAGCCGCATTGTCGGGTCTCCGAGCAGTATCCATGTTCGCCGCACGTCGGTGTTTGCGACGGCCGCTTTCGCCAGCGCCGTTGCATCACCCATCGTCATCGGCGCTGTGTTGAAAATAAGGCGATACGCTTGCTGATTGAGAATCGATTGGATGTCCGGCGTGGTCATTCCAGACGAACCCCAGACCGCAACCGCTCCGCCCTCGGCTTTTAGTAAGCTCTCGCCGATGCTGTCCAGGGACGCGTCCTGGAAGTAACCATTCAAACACGTCATCATCACAAACAACGAGAGATCGCCGTTGTTGGTCAGCGCGGCTGCATCCTCCGACGTGAGTATGTTTCCGCGCCACTGGTTCACCGATCCGTGACCGACGTAGTTAACGATGAGCTGGCCGCGATTGATCCCCTCGATGATAAGGGCCTTTGCCGTGGCGTCATCCACTTGAGCTCGATCAACGCTCTCAACCCGAATGTCGGATGGGATCAAGCCTCGCAACGAATTGCTCGCACTCCCAAAATCAAACGTATCATTATGGTCGCTAACAAGCAGCAACCTCTCTGCCGGCTGCTGCAAATTGTAGCCGACAATTTTGGACGCGAGGGCCAATGCTTCGCTGGCGGTACGCACCGGTAACCGGCCAATCGCCATGTCCGGCAACGCGTCGCCATTGAAGTCGACCAGCCAATCGTCTGAAGCTGTTTCCATCAGCTGAGTGTCAACAAGTTTGGTCGGAATAAGATCTGTATCCCCAAAGCCGAGGTAGTTCTTGGGATCAAAGCTGGCGTCGCCCGCAAGCATCACAAAATGCGGCGTCTTCTTCCAGTTCGCGCTGGCATATGCGCAAAAGTCCCTTACGGCTTGCGGGGTCTTTTGCCCGAAGCTGAACTCGTCGTAAACATCATTGATATCGACGAGCGCTACCGAGTAGCCCTGCTTTTGCCTGAGTTGCATCAGCGGCGCGAGCGAAGAGAAGAAATCACGCCGGGTTAGAATAAGCAGATTCGCGCCGTTGGCAGGTTGCCGCCAGCTCGATGGGATGTTGGCTTCCAGACTGGCCGGCCTTGCGAGCCCGCCTGCCATCGCTAAGAGGGTTCGCTGTCCGGAGCTTTGAATGTTTAGCGCCACCGCGTGCCCGTCCTTCTCCGGTCTAACAGTGCCGATCAATTCCTGCACCGATGCGGGGTTGGTGACGTCAAGCACGCGAATGCCCGAGTTGCTGAAGCCGTCGATAGTGATCTGCTGTTTGCCGGCAACGGTCAGCCGAAGAGTATCGCCTTCGGCGGTGTAGCGATGGGGGTAAGTGAGTCGTATGAACTCGACGAGGCTAACGTCTGTCGCGCCCCCCTGTGCGATAAGCCGTACAACGTTTTGCCCTTCTTTTAACAACGAGGGCGACGGGTTGAAACGTCCGGAACCCGAGGACTGACCGTTGAACGAGATCGCTCCTACATTGGATCCGTTTAACTGGACGTTGATCGAATGGCCAACAAAAGTAACGCCTTGTAAAGCTACTTCAAGCGTCGCCGAAGCATTTGACTCGGCGTCCAGACGTTGCACGTTGAGCAACTGCTCCACCGGATCGCGCGCGATGACCGATCCAAAGAAATTCTCCTTCTCACCGTTCCGCAACGCCGGGAAGTAGATTGTCCGGTCTCGTCGCTCGATCGCGTATGAGAAGCTGCCTCCGGCCGGGGCCGAGCCTTCGCTCTTCTGTTGCTCGATCCGCTTACCGGGTTGTTCTCCGGCTGATAGCCAGTAGGTTCGCAAGCCTGTGTAAGGTGAGTCCGCCCCGATGCCGTAGAATTCGACTGCCGTCAGGCGCCCGTCTTCTGTCTGCACGTTGATCGGCTGCTCTTGCCCGTCAACCAGAAGCTGCAACATGACAGGGTTGGCGCTCGAGTCGAGACCCGCAGCTGCCAGCTCAGATTGTGTGATTCGATACCAACCTTCGTTCCGTACGCCTATCTTTACCGAAGCCTGCGACGCGGCGGCCGCCTGTAAGGTGAGCCCCGCTGCGTTTACTTTCACTTGTTGTGCCTTTGACTCAACCGGCACCCCCGCGTCTGCCTGACTTCCTCCCAGATCCTTCATCAGCTTCGAGTTCGGCTCGACGGAACCGGCCATTCTCCTGTCACCCGCTGAGCGAACGGGACCATACCACGAGCTGAAACCGTTTATGTCGATCGACTCAAGCCAGTATTGAGCATCGGAGCTCGCTCCCTGGGTGTCACGCCATACGTACGATCGACCGGCGCCAAGCACAGTTCTGGCGCCCACGAAGAAGGCGGAGCCCGCGATGATGTCCGGATTAACCCGAACGCGTTTGCCTGCCTCGTCGCGGTAAATGTTAAAGCCGAGGTTTGCAACTTCGAGCCCGGTCTGCCACTTCAACAACGCTCCGCCGTTCGGACTGCTGGGACCTGCTGAGAAGCCATCCGCTGTGAACCAGTTCAAAGCCACGTCGGTCGGCGCACCTGGTTCGCCCAGGGTCCAATCGGAGAACGAAGTCACTCCGGTAATTGTTGCTGTGTTTGCAGCGGTGTTTACGCTGCCGCCGGGCATCGTGAAACTCCCGTCATACTTGAGAATTACGAAGTTGGCTTCGACTGCCGTTCCAGGGACATCGGGCGGATCGAGATAGTTGAACGTCAGATCGGCCGTCACTCCTGTACCGGTCAACACCCAGTATCTTTGCAGCGCGTGTGAAGGGGTCAGGATATTGGGCTGCGGCCCTTGAACGGCTTTGACAGTGAAGACAGCGGGGAAAGTTCCCGCTGTAATGTTTACGTTAACCGGAGAAAAGCCGTTGGCGGTTCCGACCTCGAAGAGTTTGGTGGCTGCCGCGGCATAAGTCTTCCTGAAATTCCCGTCAACGAAACCGTTGGTTCGAGTTACCGTTCCAGTTCCTGATGTCATGATCAACGTATTGGCCCCGGTGATGATTCTGCCGTTGGTCATGGTCAGTGCCGTTGCGGTGGCTGAGAGCGACAGGTCGCCGCCGGCAATGGTAAGCGAATGTGTCGGGTCGTTATCATCGTAGGTCATGCTGGTGAGGATGCGGGTTGGATTGATTTCCGGGCCCGTTGTCCTCGTCAGGGTCGTTCTCAAATAGGAGAGAGTCTGGCCCCCAGTGCCGAGATTAAATGTAAACGGCACATCGAAGCTCCCGGCCGGGGTAGGCGTCGTCGTATTTCCTATCTGGACAATACCGGTGGTCGCGCCGCCGTTGCCAAGGGTGATCTTGTTGGAGTTGATGAGGCTGCCGGTGAACAATCTAATCGCGCCAACAACGATGTTCGACGATGCGAGGTCAATCGTAAGACCCATATCAGCCTGAATCGCGAAGTTTGTCACCGGGGCGGTTACGACGCCGCTACCGGTATAAAGCTGTGGGGCAGTGGTGAGGAACCAGACAAAATTAGAAGATGCTCCGTTTGCCGTTAAGGTTCCGTTATTGGTTAAGGTTGTCCCGTTCATCAGAAACACATTGTTGCCGATGTTCAACGTGGTCCCGGGGTTGATGAGAATGTTGCGGGTAATGTTGTTGAAAACAGCCGGTGCAAGAAACGTCGCCGAGTGATTGGCCGAAGCGTTGCTAATCACAAGGTTGGGAAAAACTCCGGCTATGCTAAACGCCTTCGCGACGCCCGAAGCGGCGTTGCCCATTTGAACTGTTCCGCCGGTAACCGTGGTAGTGCCAGTGAGGCCGGACTGATTACGGTAATCGCGCGGTCCTGCACCACTCGTGTTCGCGAGTTGAACGATTATTGTGCCGCCGGTGATGTTAGTGGTCCCGACGCCAGTGCCGAGGTCAAAGCTGGCAAGGGTACTAGAGGCATTGCCGACCGTACACACCGTAATCGTGCCGGCGGTCTGATTATAGGTAATAGCGTTACCCGAAGCAGCCACGCCGAATCTCCCTGTCGCATTGATCGCCCCTCCCTCGACGTTGATATTTGCACCCGAAGCAAACCCCATCGAATTACCGCTCGAGGTACCGATGTTATGCGTGCCCTGCGACATCCTGAACAACCCGGTAAGAGTCGGCGATCCGTTCTGTCCCACCACCGTGGCGTTCGGATTGTCCATCCAGAACCCGCCTGTTGCAGGAATGCTATAAGCGGCCACGTTGAACAGCGGATTACTGAACGCGTTGGTGCCGCCCACTTTGAAGGTGCCGTTGGTAATTGTAAGAAATCCAACCGTGTTGGCGCCGAGAACCGTGAGCGTTCCCCCGGGGGTGAAAGTCAAAACCGGAGTGTTGTTAGTACCCTTGTTTACCGTGACGCCCGCGGTCTGCTTGAGATCCGTGGTGCTGCCGCCGCCTAAAGTAAACGCAGCGTCTGTTGCGCCGGTAAAAACAATACCCGCCGCCGCCGTGTTGGCGTTTGTACTGAAATCAATGGTGCCGTTGTTTATTAAATCGCCCCCGACAGAGAGAACGTGACCGGTCTGTGTGCCGGCAGGATTGCTTTGAAATACTCCACCTGAGTTGACGGTCGCGGTTTGCCCGACCGTCAAGGTTCTTGCCGTTGTTGCTTCGTACTGGAGTGTGGCTCCGGTTTGAATCGTCAGATTTAAACAGTTGCTCGAATCAATCGTTACTGTCGCTCCGGTAGCGATCGTTGCGTTGTCACCCGGGCCCGGTACGACTCCGCCGACCCACGTCGCCGGCGAGCTCCAGTTCCCGCCCGCTCCAGTCGAGATGATGTTGCCTGCGGGACTTGTCGCCTGGCTGCCTGACAGCGCGGTGCTTAAAGCCCCTTCTGAAACAGCAAACACGCGCCAGAAATAAGTTACGCCTGGGGCCAGGCCGCTCGCGTTGTATGAAGTTGCATT
>DASRIZ010000240.1:0-11704 GCA_035649735.1 Blastocatellia bacterium
GGTGCTGTTGAACACTATTCTCCCGTCGGGCGACCATGCAGGCGCCCTGTCGGCCGCCGGGTCGTCAGTCAATCTTGTCTGATTGCTGCCGTCAGGATTCATCGAGTAGATCTCTTCGTTTCCGTCTCTCCGCGTTGTGAATACGATTCGTTTGCCGTCGGGAGACCAAGCGGGATCGGTATCGTCCGCAGCGGTGTTGGTAATCTTTGTCAACGAGCTGCCGTCGGCATTGATCACGTAAATATTGTGCATACCGGCGCGATTACTTGAGAACGCGATCTTGCCGCCATCCGGAGACCAGGCCGGTGCGAGGTCGTCGGCGGGATCATCGGTCAGCTGGGTTAGCTCGCCGTCCACGCTCATTACATATATTTCCAAGTTGCCGTCCCTGTCTGTTTGAAAGGCGAGCTTCGAGCCGTCGGGCGACCACGACGGCCGCGAGTCATTTGAAGAGTTGTTCGTCACTCGCTTCAGATTACCCCCATCGGAGTCCATTACATAGATTTCATCTTTGCCGTCGATGATGCTGACAAATGCAATACTACGAGAGTCAAGAGACCAGGCCGGAGCACCATCGGCCCTGGGGCTTTCAATCAGTTTCTTCTGCCCACTTCCATCCGGATTCATCTGGTACACATCGAAGCTATCATTTCGTCCGGTTACAAATAGTAATTTAGAACCGTCCGGGGACCATTTTGGTTCCGCGTCATACTCGGGGTCGTTCACTATTCTCCTGACATCACTGCCGTCGGGATTCATCGTATAGATGTCAAAGTTGAAGGGATAGCTGTTATCGCGATTGCTGGCAAAGGCAATCCGGCGACCGTCTGGAGACCAGGAGGCTCCAGTATCGATTCCTTCGCTCCGGGTGAGCCGGGTTTGGTTGCCGCCATCAGCGTCCATCACATAGATCTCTTTGTTGCCGTCTCGCTCACTGTCAAACGCGATCTTGCCGCCGTCGGGCGACCATTTGGGCGTATCGTCGTCAGCCAGATTGTTTGTTAGCCGCCTGACATTAGAGCCGTCGGAGTCCATAACGTAGATTTCGTTCTTCCCATCGCGGTTGCTCCAGAATGCTATCCGGCTTCCATCAGGTGACCATACAGGCAAGCCCTCGCTTGCTCTGCTGTTTGTCAATCTAACCAGCGTGCTTTTTGCGCGTGGCAAAGGACCAGGGGATTCGCGCCCGACTCTCAGATAAATAAAAACGACGGCGGCGACGGCAAGCAAGAGCAGAACGAGCACCGCTGCGGTCCGCCACGATTGACTTTGTTGGACTGTGGAACCGCCAGGGGTAAGGGCCTTCACTTCAGAGGACGATACCTCAGCGGCACCGCGCCCCCCGTGATCGAACTCTTCGCTTATGACTCTGGCAAATGTGTGTTTTTCAATTACCGTTGTATCGCCCAGCGAGCCGCCGAGATCGGCTTGTGTGGTGAGCGCGTTTTGTCTGGTATCTACTCCCGCAATTCTTACCGGTGCGACGAATCTGTAACCGCGCTTTGGTATGGTCTCAATGTAGCGCGGTTCCGATGAGTCGTCCCCGAGTGCTTTCCTCAATTCATGTATGTTGCGCGACAGGCTCCCTTCTTCTACGAAGCTATCCGGCCAGACCTCTTTCAGCAATTGTTCCTTTTCAATTACCTGCGAACCGCGTTGAACAAGCACCAACAGAGTATCGAATGCCTTGGGAGTAAGACGGACGGTTGCGCCTTCTTTGAGCAGTATTCGGCTGGCTCCGTCCAGCGAGAATGGGCCGAACTCATATAAGTGATTGTCCGGTGTGGACATAACCGCCTTTAAGAATTCTGTAAGAACTCGGTAAGAGTTTTCTCTAAGCTCTTTTAAGAAAACTCGAAAGACTTTTGAGAGCGTCCGGCTTATCGTCTGGCCCGTTGGCGAGACGGAAGAGGAGACATTCTCAAAACTACCTTTGAAGTCCCGCCAATTATATTGACGGCGGCCAATGACGGCAATAAGTCATCCGCTGCCGAAGGAGAAACAATAGTGGCCAAAACGCGCAAGACCGAAAAGATGGTCGAGATCCACGAAGTCTATGTGATCAGATCGGTGAGCGGATCTTTGCCGCCCCTTTGCGGCAAGTGCTCAGCCGGCGATGCCATCATGATCGCTCCCGAGCAAGCCGCCGTGATCGCGGGGGTTCCAGTCTCAACGATTTATCAATGGATCGAGACCGAATCGGTTCACTACAAACACGCGGCGAATGGCTCAATCATCGTGTGCGTCAAATCCCTGCCCGTCACCAGGGATCAATTCACCAGAAACCTGATTTGATCTCGAGCCGCGCATACCTCGGCTGTTGCAGCGGGCAAAGATTAACGAAGGAGACACCATGTTTAACAATCAAAACCAATCCGGCATCATCCTGATGCTGATCATCGCGGCGATTCTTTCTGCTTTGTCAGCAAATACAAAAGCTTCGCAAAGCTACAAACCGGTCAAGACTCACATTCATTCGCTCCAGGCAGATCAAGCCAACGGAGCCTTTGTTCTTGAAAATGTGGACGGTGCGGCCGCGTGCCGGGATGCGACGCCGGAAGAATCACAAGCTCTTACTAACCCTGATGACCTCGTCGGGCTTCACATCATCTCACCGGCTCCTGACAGCTCCATCAACGCTGCCGACACGGGGCTGAAAATTATTTTGCGTGCGACACAACAGCTCGAGGATTTCCCGCAAGCCAAAAATTCCTTCTTGAGAGCGGCCGCAACCTGGGAAAAGGTAATTCAAAGCCCGATCACAGTGATCATCGACGTAGACTATGGGCCATTGCGCTTCGGGCAACCTTATCCGGATGCGAACATATTGGGATCAACGACCGCGCAAAAAATTGGAGGCGCCTCGATCTATCCTCAAGTACGCGGTAAGTTGATTTCACAGGCTACAAGTCAGCGCGAATCTCAGATCGACAACGCTCTCCCGCCCGATGCGATTCAAACAGACATTGGAACTACCGCCGGAGTGTTCGCGCCATCCGCAATTTTTCGGGCACTGGGAATGATCAGTCCGGTGGCAGATCCTGCCAGCGAGGGTTCTTTCGGCCGGCTTCCGGCGATCGGTTTCAATTCGAACTTCGGGTTTGATTTCGATCCCGACAACGGAATCGACGCCGGCAAAACGGATTTCGATGCGGTGGCGGTGCACGAATTGGGACACGCTCTAGGTTTTTTCTCAAACGTCGGGAGTCTGGAGTCGAGTCCCGGAAGCGCCATCTCGCTATCACTTCTCGATTTGTTCCGCCTGCGGCCCGGCGTGGGTCTGGCCGGTTTTCCGACTGCGCCTCGGATACAGTCTTCGGGTGGCGCGCAGGTCTTCTTTTTCGGGCCGTCGGAGCTCGCATTGTCCACCGGACGGCCCGATGGCTCAGGGGGAGACGGTCGGCAATCGAGTCACTGGAAGGATGACGACCTCATTGGTGAACATCTTGGAATTATGGACCCGACGATTCCTCCTGGAAGGCGGTTTACCATCACTCCTAACGATTTGCTGGCATTCGATTCGTTTGGCTATCAGGTTCGGAGCGACGATGGTGATACGGTGCCGTTGGTCTCCGGCGTGTCCAGGCAGGGTTCAATCTCCGCACCCGGTGCCGGCCAGGCCGTCGTAGGTTCCACTCAGTATTCAGTGATAGTGCCGAACGGTACGACTGAATTGAAGCTGGAGCTGAGCGGGAATCAGGATGTCGATCTTTATGTCCGGTTTAATCAACGGATCGCGCCCGGCGCGTCTGGTCGCCCGCTCGCAGACTTTGTTTCCGAATCCCCAACCGGAGTCGAGTCGGTGGTCGTGAGCAGGTCGAGCTCGCCGGCATTGATAGCAGGTACCTATTACATTGCAGTCGTGAATTTCGGCCCCGGAAACGCAAGCTTCGAGGTTCGCGCGACAACCACCGGCGGCGGCAACTCGAACAGCGCACCTCGAATCGTCAGTCTGAAGGCCGACCTGACTGGTGATCAACTCACGCTGACTGGAACTGTGGTCGATCCTGACGGCGACATAATTCAGGCTCAGTCAACGCTGTTCAACCGAGGCGGTGCGAAGGTTGGTGAAACCGACCCCTTCCCAGTGAACTTTGGCAATCAACCGACTATCGACTTTTCGTTGGAGATCGACAACTTGAACGCGATACCTGCGGCCGAGCTGACCTCATTGAGCTTCATCGACAGACGAGGCAATCGCAGCGCGCCGGTTACCGCGGACTTCGGCGAGGCCGACAACGGTGGACCGTCACTAAAGGTCGTCTCATATAGCGGGTCCAAGTTGACCATCAAGGGCGCCGATCTAGCCGGCGACCTGCAGATCGAGATCAACGGTCGAGTAGTTGTTGAAGGCTTTAACGGTGCCGTCAAGAAGATAAAAGTCAAAGGCAGTCCAAACACATTGAATCTTCGCAGCGGCTCCAATCGAGTGCGGGTCTCGAACGGTAACTCGCGATCTAACCTTCTGGTCTTCGATTTCTGAAAAACACGATGAGGTGACGAGGATTCATCAATCGCAACGCCGTTAACAAACGGTTAGTTGTTACGGATCTAACCTAACCACTTGATCTTCAGGAGCTTTCCTCGTGGATGGCTCCGTATGAGTAACGCTATTCAGCGCCGCTGTCCGGCGTAACGGAGAACCGTTGCCGGATGCCGGCTATAACAACCCTCTTAAAGGGACATAAAAGGAGATTCCAATGTCAACGCGAATGAGTATTTGCAAAGTAATGATTATTGCGATCGTGTTTGCGAGTCTGCCCGTTTCGCAGGCTCAGATATCGGTCGATTCAATTCGTATCTCATCGTATCAGGACGACCCGTTTGTGGGAGCCTCGAACGTAGAGCGCATAAACGGTTCCGGATTCAATCGCGACGCGGAAGGGCGCCTGATACTTTTCAACCGGTGGGTGCGCATCATCGACGAGTCGGTCATATATCGACAGGAAACGGATACTAGCGACTTCCTGGCCTTTGCCAACAACCCGTGGCCGCAGCCAACCGCTAACGACAAAGATAATTTCAAGTTCTCAGACGAAGAGCGGTTTCCGCTGCACGAAATCGAACGCGGACCCGACGGCAAGCCGGTTCTTGACAACGACGGTTTGCAAGTATGGAAGCCGCGCGATCTGCACCTGGGCATGACCACCGCATTCGAGGCTGCCAACGCCGCCAGAAGCGCGGCTGAGTCTTGGGCGGGACGCAGCATCGAATGGGGCACGAACGGCGTCCTCGATATGAACAGCCACGCCTTTATCGACTTTAACGCGTTCTATAGTCCAACCGCCAATCAGTTGTTTTTTGGCGTGGTGCCCCACCGCCTCCCCGGGCGAACCGAGGTCAACATGTTCGAAATGGCCACATCCTGGGAAGTCGCCGCTCACGAGTCCGGACACGCACTGCAAGGCGAGCTAAAGCCAAACCGGAACTGGATCGACACAGGCTTCCGGACCTGGAGTGAGTCCTTCTCAGATCAGCTTGAAATGTGGGCTTCGCTTCGCGACCGCCGGCGCGCAAACTCGCTGCTGGCTGACACAAATGGTGATCTGAACCAGTCAAACAACCTTACAAAACTCGCCGAGGTTCTGGGTTCGCTGATAGGCGAGGACGAATCACTTCGCGATTGCTTCCACAACTTGAAGGTCTCAGACACCTCGACGGAGGTTCACGACCGATCGCAAGTGCTCACCGGGGCCGCATACAAATTCTTCGTGGCGTTGTTTACCTCTCTAAAGAGTCAGGGGCTTGGGCGTGGAGAGCTGGAAGCGCTCCAGGAGGCGGGAGACATCATGGGGACATTCCTCACACACTCTGTGGCCTACACGCCGGAAAACAGCATGACGCTTGAAGACGTTGCGAAGGCTTATCTCAAAGTGGATAAGGAGCACTTTGGCGGCCGTTACCGCAACTGGCTTGTAAATGAGTTCACAAACCGTGAGTTGTTTGACGCGGGCTCAGTGAATGAATGGTTAGCTCACGAAGCGGCGGTGCCGGACCTTCGGCTCCCGCGCCGGACCTCTGAAAATCAAATCAACAAATTTCTGCAGTCAGTCCTGGACGAGCTCGGCATAGGTCCCGCGTTTGGGTTGAAGCTCCAAAGCGTGACTCGTGAAACCCGCTTTGGACAAACGCTCGTGCGAGTCCAGCTGACAGAGGGGCGTGGCGAGGATGCCGTTCCCTTTGAGAATCACGGGATCCTTGTTTTCCGCGCCGACGGCACGCTCGCTGATTATTACTCGCCGCTTCCCAACGACGACTCGGCTCAAATGCATTTGCAGTCTCAGTCCGAAGCGCAGTCGCTGGTTGCCGTTGGCAGACGCCTCAATCTCCACCAACGCGGCGCGCCAATGTCGATCACTCGGCGGCAGGACGGACAACTGACCGTAGAGGCGCGAATCTTGCGGAGCAAGGGATTCGACTGCTGGGCTGAGGTGTTTACCCTCGAAAAACCTAACGGCGAGCGTCGCGAAATAATTGTACCCACGGTTCCTCGGAAGATCAGCGGACTTCAGCCGAGCGGCGTACAGATCCTGAACGCAGGGGATCTCCGCGACTAATGGAAGAGGTGCCGGGCTGCGATTCTGCGACACAGATCGAGCGGTGTAGATTAACCGTATCGAATCGCAGAATCGCAGGCCTGGCACGAGTAGAACCGGTACAAACGCGTGGATTGTCCGACCACCCAGTATTTGGGTTCCCTACAACAACGTCTACTTATGTCACTTACGGCAATTGGCCTGCTTCTTGCAGGATCGAACCGCAAAAGGAGCAGATCATGGATAATCTAAGCTGGTTCGATTCATATCGCGGTCCAAAACGGATAATCGTGGAGCCGGGCCAAGCAACGTGTTGGATTAGATTTAGGGTTGCACAGGGCCGGGGCAGGACGGCTCGAAAGGAGCTTTACGCTTATGGGCCAAACCTCACGCGTGCGCTGGCTGAAGCGCGCCAGGTGTACGAATCGATTCCAAACCGATTGCCGGACTCGAACGCTTTGAATGACCGATCGCGCAAATCGCCGCATTGAAGAACGGCTAGTCAGAAGTCAGAGGTCAGAGGTCAGAGGTCAGGCCGCCGATTTTATTCGAAATGCGCCGCCCTTATTTGGAGTGCGCCGCTCTTTTTCGAATTGCGCGCCTCTCGCATGCGTAGCGGCGCTTTGTCCGACTCGAGCCGAGCCCTCCAAGCTTTTCGACGGCCTTAGCACCACACTACGAAAGCGCCGCCGCGCATGCGAGAGTCGTGCAATTCGAAAAAGGTCGGCGCACTCCAAAAAAGGGCGGCGCATTCTGAATAAAATCGGCGGCCTGACTTCTTACCTCTGATGCTCTAGCCTAAGATCACCCTCAAAGCTTCTCTTTCTCTCTAACGCCCCCTCGTGCATAATGCTCTGCCACCGTATGTGTCGCTCAGGAATTAATGCTCATAGCAGGCAAGAAGATTGTGGCGGTCGCTAGCAGAATGGCCTGGGCGCTTGGCCTCTTGCTGATTGTCTCGCAAATCATCACAGCCGAACGGCTCCCTATTAAGACCTATACCTCAGCCGATGGACTTGCGCACAACGTGGTCAACCGAGTCAAACGCGACTCGCGCGGCTTCCTGTGGTTCTGCACCCGTGAAGGGCTCTCGCGGTTCGACGGTTACGGCTTCACTAACTACGGAATTGAGCAGGGACTGCCCTCGGCAATCGTGAATGATCTATTAGAGACGCGCGACGGCGACTACTGGGTGGCGACTGCCGCAGGCCTCTGCCGCTTCAACCCACTCGGAAGCCCACCACAGCCAGGCATAAACAACCCTGGTGATACGCCGAATCCCATGTTCGCTGTTTACTCTCCAGATGAAGATGCGAGGTCAAAGCTCATCTTATCGCTTTTTCAGGATCGCGCGGGGGTGATCTGGTGTGGAACGGGCAACGGGCTCTATCGCATCGAAACCGCGGATCGCGAAGTGAACCTTATTCCAATTGATCTCGGAATGCCGTCCCACTTCGAATCCAAATTCATCGACTGTTTGCTCGAAGATCGGAGGGGCGCACTGTGGATCGGCGCGCGGGGAGGTCTCTACCGGAGATGGCCCGATGGACGAGTTGAAGCTTACACGCGCCGTGATGGTTTGCCCGACACGTTAGTTCATTCGTTGCTCGAGGATCGCCGGGGGAACATTTGGGTCGGCACAAGGCAAGGATGGCTCTTTCGCCTCGTGCCCGATCCTGTCCCAGGTCGGAACATAGTTGCGCGCGCTTATTCTGAGAAAGACGGTTTGCCAACCCGGTGGATCAACCAGTTGTTTCAAGCTAGCGACGGCGTCCTATGGGCGGCGAGTGCCGACGGGCTGATCGAGTTTGTACCGACTCCGGATAACGACTTTCGATTTAGAGCATATGATCGTGCACACGGGTTCAGCCATCAGGGAGTCGCATCGATAGAGGAAGATCGCAACGGAAACATGTGGGTTGCAACGGGCGGGGGTGGAGTCGCCAAAGTATCGCGCAGCGGCTTCACCGCCTATGGTAATCCGGATGGCTTTTTCTGGGCCAGTACAATTCTTGAAACAAGTGCCGGGGAGCTCCTGGTGGTCGGCGGGCCCAGCATAAACGGGGGAGCCCTCAATCGATTCGATGGAGAAAGGTTCAATCCTATTCGCCTACGGTGCCTTGAGGCTCTTTCTACCTGGGGATGGAATCAGACTGCGCTTCAAGATCGCGCCGGCGAATGGTGGATAGCCAGCTTACAAGGGGTTTACCGTTTTCCGAAAGTTACCAAACCGGAGGAACTTGCTAAGACCCAGCCGAAAGCCATTTACACCACACGCAACGGTCTGGCCGCCGACGTGATCCTTCGTTTGTTCGAGGACTCACACGGCGATGTGTGGATCGGTTCGGCCGGGCACGGTGTAAGGCCGAATGGACTCTCGCGCTGGGAACGGGGCGCCGATGTTTTTCACCATTACGATGAAAAGAATAGTCTGCCTTCCTTCGACAGGTTCTATGTTTCATCCTTCGCGGAAGACCGCACGGGCAACGTTTGGATCGGCTTTAGTGGAGACGGTGGGCTGGTTCGCTACCGCGATGGGCGGTTCACGCAGTTCACGTCGTCTGATGGCCTGCCATCCGGACAGATTCGCAACATGCTTGTTGATGAGGCTGGTCGCCTGTGGCTGGCTACTTCTCGAGGCGGATTGAGCCGAATCGACCATCCGGCCGCAGAGCATCCAGCATTCATTACGTACACAACTGCTAATGGCCTTTCGAGCAATGAAATCGCAAGTGTGAGCGAGGATCAGTGGGGGCGCATCTACCTTGGGACGGGTCGAGGAATCGACCGTCTCGATCCGGCAACCGGACGTATAAAGCGCTACGAGACCGCCGACGGTCTGCCGCTCGGCCAGATCGAGGCTTCAATTCGTGACCGCCAGGGGGCGATCTGGTTCAGCAGCTTCGCAACGGGACTGGTGCGATTTGTTCCCGTGCCGGATCCTCCTCCGTTGCCGCCTCCGATAATGATTACCGGCTTGAGGATTGCCGGAGACCCTCGGCCGGTTTCCGCGTTGGGCGAGGTCGCGCTTGCGCCTATTGAGCTTGGTCCGTCTCAGAATCAGCTTCAAATAGACTTCGTGGCTCTTGGCCTCAGTCCGGGGGAAGGACTGAAGTATCAGTACACTCTGGAGGGGGCGGGTCAGGACTGGAGTCCGCTCACAGAACATCGGACCGTTAACTTCGCTAATCTCGCGCCGGGCCGGTATCGCTTCCTTGTGCGCGCGGTCAACGCCGAAGGCGTATTCAGTGAAGTCCCCGCGAGCTTTTCATTCATGATCTTGTCGCCAATCTGGCAACGATGGTGGTTCGTCGCACTCGCGGCCGGGCTTGCGGGTTTGGTTGTTTTTGCGCTGTACCGCTATCGCGTTGGGCGGCTGCTTGAGCTTGAGCGGGTGCGAACGCGCATCGCTACAGACTTGCACGACGATATAGGCTCGAGCCTTTCACAGATCGCCATAATGAGCGAAGTCGTCCGGCAGCAGGTTGGCGGTGAGAACCAGCGCGTCAGCCGCCCGCTTTCGGTGATCGCCGGCACGTCACGGGAGCTGGTGGATTCGATGGCTGACATCGTGTGGGCAGTTAATCCCAAACGCGACCACCTGATCGATTTGACGCAGCGCATGCGGCAGTTCGGCGGAGATTTACTCACGGCGCGGAACATCGAGTTCAGTTTCACCGCGCCTGGCCTCGAAAACGACATCCGGATTGAAACCGATGTGCGGCGCGAAGTGTTCTTGATCTTCAAGGAGACGATTACCAACGCGGTTCGGCACTCCGGGTGTTCATCGGTGCAAATTATATTCGGAGTAAATGACAATCGACTAACGCTTAAGGTCGCTGACAACGGCAGTAGTTACAACCCTGCACGGACCAATGGCGGTCATGGCCTCGCCAGCATGAAGGGTCGCGCACAGAGCATAGGGGGCGAGCTTGAAACATTTGCCGAAGCCGGGCGGGGCACGACCGTTACTTTGCGGGCGCCTTTGCATCGTCGCAGGCTGAGGCGAATGAGGATTTCTACCTGAGCAGGTGGGGACTAGTTAGCCGATTTCGACTACACTCGTTAATGCTTGACCAGCCATAAGAGTATTGCCATAGAACAGAGATCCCGACGGAGGGTGAATTTGTCCGACGAGTCGCAACGTGTGATCGGAGAAGCCGAGCTACCGGAAGTGAAGGTGGCCATCATCGAAGATCGACACGAGATTCGCGAAGGTCTGGCGATGCTTATTGACGGAACAGATGGCTACTCCTGCGTCGGCACGTTTCCGACGATGGAAGATGCGATCGCAAGAATTCACCATAATCTTCCGCAAGTAGCTCTGGTCGACATCGGATTGCCGGGGATGAGTGGAATCGAAGGCATCGCCATCCTTAAAGAGCGCCACCCCACGCTTGCGCTGCTGATGCTTACGGTTTATGACGACGACGAACGAATCTTGAAGGCAATCTGTGCGGGAGCTTGCGGGTATCTCCTTAAGAAGACGCCGCCCGCTCGGCTTCTGGAAAGCATCCGGGAAGTAATCGCCGGCGGGGCGCCAATGTCGCCCGCTATCGCTCGCAAAGTCATCCACTTGTTCCGCGAATTTCGCCCGCCGGAGAAAGCTGACTTTCAGCTGACGCCACATGAGACAAAGGTGTTGAGGATGTTGGTAGAAGGACATAACTACAAGACCGTGGCCGCCGAGTTGGGTGTCAGCATAAACACTGTCTCGTTTCATATGCGGCGTATCTACGAAAAGCTGCAAGTGCACTCCAAGTCCGAGGCCGTATCGAAGGCTCTGCGCCAGCGCCTCGTCTAGTGTAGTGCGTCAACAGTTCACTACTTATGATCGACCAGGTCCTACCATCGAGACCGGATACCACCGGCTATTAGCCGTTTGGTGCTTCACGTTCAAGCTACGGCCACGCGCGACCGCACCCGACACCACCGGCTTCAGCCGTGTGGTGCTTCAATTTCGACCTACGTCACAGCGTCGCTTCCCCAGACACCACCGGCTTCAGCCGAGTGGTGCTTCAATTTCAACCTACGTCACGGCTTCGTGCCTCCAGACACCGATTTCTACCTGAGCAGGTGGTGACTTGCTGACGTGATTTGAAGTATCTAGTTGCTATGCACACGAGGTGGGGTGTGCCGCAGAAAGGCCCGGTTAATCATGCGGAAGG
>DASRIZ010000241.1:0-6870 GCA_035649735.1 Blastocatellia bacterium
GTCGTGACCCGAGAATAGCCGAGAAGCTCACAACCCGGAATCCGAAGAACCCGCTGCCAGTGACCAAGTCCGGCTGCGGGTTTTTCATTTTCAACTAGTCGATCAGGTTTTCTTTATGTCTGAGCCACTTTCAAAAATCCCCGACGGCACGCGGTACTACTTTGGCCGGGAAGCACGTCTGAGACGACATGTCGAAGAGCTCGTTATGTCAGTATTCGACGGCTGGTCGTATGAAGAAATAACGACCCCAACCGTAGACTACTATTCGCTGTTCGAGCACGGTATGGGATCCGCGCAAGCCCACCGCGCGTTTAGATTCACGGATGTCGATGGACGACTGTTGGCTCTCAGACCCGATGTTACGTCCGGTGTCGCGCGCGCCGCTGTAACCATGTTCGCCGAGCGAGACCGGCCTCTGCGTCTCTGCTACGCCGCGCAAGTATTCCGTCAACAGCCGCAATCACACGCCGAGTGGAGAAGAGAGTCAACTCAAACTGGCTGTGAGCTCCTGGGCGCAAACACAAGCGCCGCGGACATGGAGGTCTTAGCTATAGCCTTCGAGATCCTTCACCGGTTGGGTCTCGATAGCGATCATTTGATTACGCTCAACGATGTTGGCGTCTTTAACGGCATCGTCGCCCCACTTGAGATCGACCCGCAGACCCGCGACGAGTTGAGGCAGCTTGTCGACTCACGCAACGCAGCTGATCTAGAGCGTTTTCTTGATAGCCGTAAACTCGCCGCTGATGAGCGCGGCGCTCTTGCGCACCTCACCCAACTGTCAGGCAAACGTCCAACGCTCGACCACGCGCGCAAGGTGATAACCAACGCCCAATCCAGCGAGGCGCTCGACCGCCTGGATCGGTTATGGCAAATGATCGAGTCGCTTGATCTGCAGAAGCATTTCGAGATCGACCTCGGCGATTTGGCGAAGCTCGACTATTACACCGGGCTCACATTCAATATCTATGTCAACGGGGCCGCGGTTCGGATCGGAAGCGGAGGCCGCTACGACGGCCTCACAGCAGCTTTTGGAAACTCTGAACCGGCGGTAGGTTTTGTGTTGGATCTCGATGCGCTTACCACTGTGCTTCTGGCACGCGACAAAGACCCTAACTTTGCACCGGAGCCGGACCGAAGTGTTCAGCCCATCACAAATCCAGATCCGGGTCTGCTGTTCGGTGAAGCAAGGACAAAGCGCGCGGAAGGCGAACGCGTGCTGATCAGCTTTGAGGAGTGACGCGATGCAGAAACTGACCATCGCAATTGCCAAGGGAAGGTTACAAACTGAGTCGCTCGGTCTCCTGGCGCGCGCGGATTTCAACGTTTCGCGCGAGATGCTTGAATCGCGCCGGCTAGCGGTTGAGGATGAGACGGGAAGGTATCGCTTTATCTTCGTCAAACCTGCCGACGTCCCGGTTTACGTAGAGCACGGCATTGCCGATTGCGGGATTGTAGGACGCGATGTGCTGCTCGAGTCGGAGGCCGACGTATTGCAGAGGCTCACTCTCGAGATAGGCGCGTGCCGGATGGTTGTAGCTGCGCCCTCAGATCTGACGCTGAGCAGCTACGGAATGCTCAGAGTTGCGACTAAATATCCGCGAGTGACCGCGCGTCATTTCGGCTCTCGCGGCCTCTCGGTCGAAATTATTCAACTCTCGGGCTCAGTTGAAGTAGCCCCGCTACTGGGGCTTGCCGATTGTATTGTGGACCTTGTCGAAACGGGGCGAACGCTTCGGGAGAACGGTCTTCGAATCGTCGAGGTGATCGCTGAATCCACCGCTCGGCTTATCGTCAACCGCGCAAGTTATCACCTGAAAGCCGAAGCAGTCGCTTCTCTGATCGATTCTCTCGGCAAGGCGATGAGTCAGGAAATGTAGCGTAGGGAGAGCCGACGTGATTGACATCATCTACAGCCGCGAAACGAATCGGCTAGCAGAGAAGCTTCGGAGCATTCGCGAGCGAAGCGTTGCGCTCGACGCCGAGTTGATGACAAAAGTAGCGGACATCATCCAGGATGTTCGCAGCCGCGGCGACGCCGCACTCATTGACTACACCGCACAGTTCGACGGCGTGAGCATCGAGGCTACGGATCTGCGCGTGACCACAGAATCGTTGGTTAGAATCGCCGCGTCTGCAAACCCCGAGGTGCTCACAGCTCTACGAGAAGCAATTCGCCGGATCCGACTGTTTCACGAGTATGAGCGCCAACAGTCATGGGAAATTGAGACCTCCGACGGCGTTCGACTTGGGCAGCGCATCACTCCAATAGACTGCGCAGGGCTATACGTCCCTGGAGGCACGGCAAGTTATCCGTCATCTGTGGTGATGAACGTCGTCCCGGCACAAGTCGCCGGTGTTGGCCGCATCCTCGTGACGACTCCTCCACGCGCGCTCCAGGAACATCCGGCGGTGGCTGCCGCGCTTGTCGAACTCGGCGTCACGGAGGTTTACGCGGTAGGCGGCGCCCAGGCCATTGCGGCCCTGGCTTTCGGGACCGAGACCGTGCCGCGCGTAGACAAAATCACCGGACCCGGGAACAGGTTTGTCGCCGCAGCCAAGAAACTTGTCTTCGGGGTGGTGGGGATCGATTCGATAGCAGGCCCGACCGAAGTGGTCGTTGTGGCGGACGAGACGGCGCGCGCGTCTTTCGTCGCGAGCGATCTCCTGGCGCAATCCGAACACAGCGCGGACGCATCGGCGGTGCTGGTAACGACAAGCGAGCGGCTTGCCGCCGAAGTCCTGGTTGAACTGCGAACCCAGGCGCAAGCGTTGCCTCGCGTCGCGGTGATTGAACAATCGCTCCTACGCTACGGCGCCGTTCTTGTGGTACCCGATATGGACGAAGCTTGCGCCATCGTAAACGAGCTCGCTCCGGAACATCTGGAGATCGTATGTCGCGATGAAGAGCAGGTTGCCTCGCGAATACGTCACGCGGGGGCAATCTTTTTTGGCGATCAGACGCCGGAAGCCGTTGGCGATTATCTGGCCGGACCAAACCACGTACTGCCCACGAGCGGCGCGGCGCGTTTTTCTTCAGCGCTTGGTGTGTATGACTTTCTCAAGAAGACCAGCATCCTCAAGTTCACACCAAACGAACTCAACCAAACTGCCGGAATGATAGCGACGCTGGCCAGAGCCGAAGGACTAGAAGCACACGCGCGCTCGACGCTTCTTCGGCTCGAGGAGAAGAACTGAGATGCACGATCCATTGAAGAACATAAAACCGTACGTCCGCGAGATCCGGCCCTACTCGCTGCGCTTTGAGCCGGCGCGGATCAAGCTGAACCAAAACGAGAACCCCTGGGATATGCCGAGTGAGATCAAGTTGGAGGCACTCAGACGCCTGCAGAATCGGCCATGGTCGCGCTATCCGGAGTTTACGCCGTCGAGCTTGATAAACAGACTCGCTGAGTTCAGCGGATGGACGGCCGAAGGCACTCTGGCCGGGAACGGTTCGAACGAATTGATTCAGGCGCTGTTAATGGTCACTGTAACCGAGGGCAAACGCGTGCTGATAAGCGAGCCGACCTTCGCTCTGTACCGCCAAGTTGCCACGCTGCTTGGGGGCAAAGTAATCAGCGTTCCTCTGTCGTCTGAGCTTACCTACGACATACAGGCGCTCAATGCCGCCACCGAGTCCTTCAAGCCTGATGTGACGATAATCTGCTCGCCAAACAACCCGACCGGTTGCACGATTCCAAGGTCTGATCTTGTTTCGCTGCTCGAGGCGTCCGACGGTCTGGTGGCGGTGGATGAAGCATACTTCGAGTTCGCGGGCGAAACCTCCGTGCCTCTGTTAGCGAAGCACTCCAATCTTGTAGTGCTGCGAACGTTTTCGAAGGCGCTTGCCATGGCAGCGCTCCGCGTCGGCTATCTAATGTCGAGTCCCGACCTGACTCGAGAGATTTCGAAGGCGTTGCTGCCTTATCACCTCAACTTTTTTTCGCAAACCGCCGCGGAAATCGCGCTCGAAATGTACGAATCGAGTCTAAAGCCCCGGGTGGCTTTGATTCTCGCGGAACGAGATCGAGTTTTTAGCGAGTTGAGCCGCTTGCCAAGTCTCGAACCGGTGTCTTCGCGTGCCAATTTTATGATTGTGCGCTCCAGCATCGAGCCTCGTCGGATATTTGAGGAACTGTTAAAGCGGGGGATTCTCATTCGTGATGTCACCGCCTACCCGATGCTTAAAGACTACTTCAGAGTTGGCGTAGGGACGCCGGAAGAAAACAACCTGCTGCTCGATTCGCTGCGCGAGATCGTAGCACCGTGAGAGTGAGGTTCAAATGAGCACCAAAGCACAAACAACAGCACGCAGGGCGCAAGTCTCACGCAAGACAAAAGAGACAGACATCCGCATAGCCCTTAGTCTGGACGGGACGGGCGAAACCGGCATCAGCACCGGGATTCCGTTTCTCGATCACATGCTTGATCTATTCGCCCGACACGGACTATTCGACCTCGAAGTTGAATGCCGCGGTGATCTTGAAATAGACGATCATCACTCGATCGAGGACGTCGCTATTTGCCTGGGAAAGGCGTTCCTGCAGGCGCTTGGTGATAAAGCGGGGATCGCTCGCTACGGCATGAGTATGGTTCCGATGGATGAGGCGTTGTGCCGAGCGGTCGTGGATCTGTCGGGCCGGTTCTATCTCGTTTACGATGTCGAAACCAAACGAACGCGTATAGGCAATTTCTCGGTCGAGCTCGCAGAACATTTTTGGCGCTCGTTTGCCGAAGCGTTGAAATGTAATCTCCATATTGATCTGCTTCGCGGCCGTAATACTCACCACATCCTCGAGGCGTCATTCAAAGCGTCGGCTCGGGCGCTTAGACAAGCAGTCGAACGCGATCCTCGAATTCGCGGAGTACTGAGCACGAAAGGAGCTCTCTAAGACGATGCCCCGCGTAGCCATCCTGGATTATGGGGTCGGCAATTTGCGATCTGTCGAAAAGGCGTTTGCCGCGGCCGGCGTCAGCGCAATCGTCAGCGACGACGACCGCGTGTTGCGCAAGGCGGAAGCTCTTGTGCTGCCGGGCGTCGGCGCGTTCGCGGCGTGCATGAACGCGCTTTCGTCGAGAGGTTTTGATGAACTGATTCGCGAACGCCTGGCCGAAGGCACTCCGTTGCTCGGCGTGTGCGTCGGCATGCAAATGCTGTTTGAACAGTCGGAAGAGTTTGGGCAAACCATGGGGCTAGGCTTGCTGCGCGGGCGGGTCCGCAAGTTTACCGGCGATCTGCTTGTGCCCCAGGTAGGATGGAATCAAGTCAGGCAGCCTCGCGCTCATTGGCTGCTGGACGGGATAGAAGATCAGACGTTCTTTTACTTCGTCCATTCGTTCTACTGTGAACCGGAGGATCCGGCGGTGATCATAGGTGAGACCGATTACGGAGGGGCTTATGCGTCGATCGTCGCGGAAGGACTGATTTCCGGCGTCCAGTTCCACCCGGAGAAAAGCCAGGCCGCAGGGTTGAGGTTGCTGGGTAACTTTGGGGGGAGAAGAGAATAGGACCTATATGACCTATAGGACCTATTTCTGAATCGCCACTGAATTTAAATGCTCGCGAAACGCATTATTCCCTGTCTCGACATTGACCGAGGCCGCGTGGTCAAAGGCATCCGGTTCGTCTCGCTGGTCGACGCGGGCGACCCGGTGGAACAGGCTCGGACCTACGACGCGGAACAGGCAGACGAGTTGGTCTTTCTGGATATCACCGCTTCTTCCGACAAACGCTCGATCATCCTCGATCTGGTGCGACGAGTGGCCGATGAGGTCTTTATTCCACTGACCGTCGGCGGCGGCTTAGACTCGATCGAGGACATTCGATCGGTGCTGCGAGCAGGGGCCGACAAGGTCTCGGTGAATACCGCAGCCATCGCGCGGCCTTCGCTTCTGAGCGACGGCGCCGAGACGTTTGGAAGTCAATGCATTGTTATAGCCATCGATGCGCGTCGAAGAGTCGCCGAAGATCCGGCAATGGGCTGGGAGGTGTATACGCACGGCGGGCGAAAGAACGCCGGTTTGGATGCGGTCGAATGGGCCGCGCGCGCTGAGCAGCTCGGGGCCGGCGAAATATTGCTGACAAGCATGGATAGAGATGGAACGCGCGACGGGTACGACGTGGATCTGACACGCGCGGTCAGTTCAGCGGTGCGCATTCCGGTTATTGCATCCGGCGGAGCAGGCCGGCTTGAAGACTTTCATGAAGCGCTGGACCAGGGCGGCGCCAGCGCAGTGCTCGCCGCGTCACTCTTTCATTTCGGGCAGTACAAGATTGAAGAAGTGAAGGCGTATCTGAGAGGGCGAGGAGTCTTGATGAGATGAAAACGACAATTGACAATGTGAAGTTTGATGAACGCGGACTGGTTCCGGTAGTTGTTCAGGACGCGCGGACGAGCTACGTGTTAATGCTCGCGTACATGAACGAGGAGAGCTTGAAACGCACCCTGGACACCGGCGAGACCTGGTTCTGGTCGCGTTCGCGAATGCAGCTCTGGCACAAAGGCGCGACGTCCGGCAATACCCAGCGCGTCGTCGAGGTGATTTTGGATTGCGATGGCGATGCTCTGGTCGTGAGAGTAGAACCTGCGGGGCCCGCCTGTCATACCGGACAGACATCGTGCTTTCACAACTTCCTTGTAACCGCAGCCGAGCCTCTGCCAAAGGACAGAAATCTCGGCGAGGTTCTCAGTGCTCTCTATGCCTTGATAACGACCCGGAAAAGTGAACGACCGCAAGGTTCGTATACTTCGTATCTCTTCGATCAGGGATTGGACAAGATTCTCAAGAAGGTCGGAGAGGAGTCGAGCGAAACTATAATTGCCGCTAAGAATGATGATCGCGATGCGCTCACAAAGGAGTCTTGTG
>DASRIZ010000242.1:0-4861 GCA_035649735.1 Blastocatellia bacterium
GAGGCCGACGGATTATGAATCCTCAACTCATACTCGGCGTTCTCAAACGCCTCGATGTAACGCCGGCCACGCGCGGCGTACTCGGCCACCGGCACACCGTTGATCAGAACCTCGACCAAGAATCCGCCGTTAGCAGCCGGCGGCTCGACCTCCAACGGCTCCGAATTGATTTCTGCTTCAGCTGCTGCGCGCGGCGACCCATAATTAGTGATTGCAGCAATCAACATGACCACTGCCAGCACCACTCCGAATCCGGCCAATGCTTTTTTCAACATTGTCTGGCTCTCCTTCCAATGAAATAGACTCCGACCTTTCAGGCATTGAACGGGTTTAGGGGTCCGTTCTTGCAACCCGCAGCAAATAATTGTCGTAAATGGCGTTGGAGGCGCGGGCATAGCGCCCAGTAATCACGTGGAGGGTTCGCAAGGACCTCAAACTGAGCCAATACCTCAGTTGCAAACTATTTTGGATTTCCGGGTGGCTAAGGTAGAATGCCGCTCGCTTTTCTCCGACCGCGACTTGACGCGGGATACCGGCTGGGTTTCAATAAAACTTTCGACAGCACGGAATTGAAATAATAATGGCAGAATACGTACTTACCGCGACCAAGACCCAGGCGCGCGCTGGTTCTTTTTACGATCGCATTGAACGCGCTTACGATCTCACCTTTAAACTAAATGGCTACGGAAAGTCGCTCGATCAATACTTCGAACAACATCCGCTGCCGGTTTCTGAGAACGCCAGAGTACTTGATGCCGGTTGTGGCACCGGGACCTTAACTCTCGCGTTACTGCGGACGTTGCGGGTACCGGTGAAACTGACCGCGATTGATCTCTCTTCTTCAGTAATATCCACTGCGCGCAAGTACGTCGGCAAAGAGAATCCTAACCAACAGGAAGTGCGCTTCGCACAAGGCAACGTGATGGCGCTGCCTTTTGCTGACGAAACTTTTGATGTGGTAGTGACCAGTGGCGTGTTGGAGTACTTGCCACTCGAAGAAGGCTTTACAGAGTTGGCCAGGGTCATCGCCCCAGGCGGCTACTTTTTGCACCTGCCGATGCGCCCGGCGGTGGCCACGCGATTTCTGGAATTACTCTTCAGGTTCAAGACCCATCCACCCGAAGAACTCTCCGAAACCACCGATCGACACTTTCGAGTCGTCAGCCACTACCGCTTCCCGCCGTTTCAGGTTATCGGCTGGAGCAAGACCGCGGTGCTGGCGCGCAAAATTTAGGTACGCAGGCAGCTGACCTGCTACGACCATTCATCATCAGACTGAAAAGTGAAGCCAAGCACGCCGGAGGCGTGCGTACCGTCACTTCACCGGCACCAACCGCAGAATCCGATCGTCATCCGCGGCCGCCTTGCCACGTCCATCACGATTCGAGCTTGAAAAGTAAATGAAGCCGTCCGGTCCTTCGGCAATGTCGCGAATGCGACCATACTCGTGTTCCAGAAGGTTCTCCTGGCTGACCACTTGTCTGCCGTTGGTGATGACGCGAATGATTCGTTCACCTCGCAGGCAGCCAAAAAAGAAGTTTCCTTTGAATTCGGGAAGCCGTGAACCTCGATAAAACATACCGCTCGCGGGCGCGCAGGCCGGCGTGTATTCAAGGACCGGTGACTCCATACCTGCCTGCGTCGCGCGATGATGAATGACCGGCCATCCGTAGTTTTTTCCCCGCTCGATAATGTTTACTTCGTCGCCCCCGCCCGGCCCGTCAAAACCGCTCGGTCCATGTTCCGTCTCCCATAAAAGGTTTGTGCCTGGTTGAAAGTCGATCCCCTGGGCGTTACGGCTCCCGTAAGCCCAAATCTCCGGTCGCGCATTGGCCTTACCCGCAAACGGATTGTCGGCCGGGACCGTGCCGTCGTCGTTGAGACGAAGAATCTTTCCGGCAATCGAATTGAGTTGCTGGGCGAGTTGGCGATCGGTTGCATCGCCGGTCGTTATGTAAAGCTTGCCGTCTGGTCCAAACCGCAGACGGCACCCCGCGTGAAATTGCGCGGCCGGAATAGCCTCGAGAATGACTTTGCGATCGCTTAAGCCGGCTGGTGTTTCGCGGAAGCGCACAACCCGCACCTGCGTCCCACCCGAATTGTAAGCGTATGAGAGATAGAGAAAACGATTCGACGCAAATTGCGGGTGCAATGCCAGGCTCATCAATCCGCTTTCTCCGCGCGGTTCCACGTCCGGGACCACAAACAGCGGTTCCGCACGCAGCTTGCCATTCTCGTACACGCGCACCCGCCCCGGACGCTCAGTAAAGAGCATGCGGCCATCAGGCGCCCAAACGATCGACCAGACAACCTCCAGATTCGGAATAACTGTTTCGACTTTGAATCTGATTTGAGATTGAGGCGACGTTTCGACGTTACCAGCGCCGCGGCCCGGCGGCGGATGACTGCACGCGAGCGCGCAGAGGGTCAACACAACGAGAAAGCCAGTGATCATTCGGTGCACGCTCGTCGCCAACTTCATGTCAATCGGCGTAATCTGCGGATTTCCCCCTACTGGCTGATGTACTCGTGCAGCAGCTTCAATTCATCGCCCTGCTCGCTCAGTTCCACGCGCAGCAGGTCACGCATCGAGAGCATGCCCACCCATTTCTCGCCGTCGACCACCGGCAAGTGGCGCGTCCCAATCTGTTCCATTCTTTCCAGCGCCTGGTGCGGTGTTTCGTCACAACGGATCACCGCCCGCAAAGGGCTTGCGACGTCTCCGAGTTTTAGCTCCGCCGGATCGCGACGCGGCACAATCACGCGATTCAGGATGTCGCGCTCGGAAAAGACTCCGGTCAACTTCCCTTCCTCATCGAGCACGCAAACCGCGCCGATCCTTCTCTGTGCCATGAACTCGGCAGCTTCGAGTACGCTCACGGATTCCTGCAACGAGTACGGCTTGCGATCGCGGATGACATCTCGAATGAACATCGTCGTGCCCTCCTGTCGAAAACTGGTTTGTTCGAGTGGCGACATTATACAGAGAAGTCCACGGCCGTGTCTCTACTGGAATGTTGAGAAAGGATTGCGAGTTAGGCGGGACCAGTTCCAGATATGTTGTTATCAACCAAACAATGAACCTTGCGCGGTCGGACGGCGGAAGGTTTGGCGATCTGCATGATAGTCGCTGCCAACACGGTGCTCGTTAAACCCAAGCCTCCTGGCATAAACGTTGAAGAGCTTTTCCTGCGCGGCCCAGTACTGGCCTTTGCCGCGCATGCGTTCACCAAATTTGCTTGAATTGAGTTTACCGCCGCGGGCTTCACGAATCCGGTTCAGGACCCGGTCGGCCTTGGTTGGCAGCTTCTCGCGGAGACGTTGTTCGAAGTAAGGAGCAACGCTGCCCGGCAACCGCAGCATGTTGATGAACGCCTTAGTTGCGCCGCAGCACTTCGCGCGCTGTAACAGGCGAGGAATGTCAGTCGTGAGGCCGGGAACCGTCGGGGCAATCCCGATGCCCACCTGGATGCCCGCATCGGCCAATTCTTTCATGGCGGCGAAACGCGCATTCGGCGACGGCGCAAACGGTTCGAGCGCCCGCGCAATTTCATAATCGTCAAAGGGAATCGAAAAATAGACTCCCAGACTGGCTTCGCGGGAAAGCTTCTGGAGGACATCGATATCGCGCCGAATCAGAGCGGACTTGGTGACGATGCCAACCGGATTCCGGAACTCAGCGCAAACTTCCAGACAGGCTCGCGTCAGTTTGTAGTGCGCTTCGAGCGGCACGTAAGGATCAGAGGTAAACGAGAAGACAATGTGTTCGCCTTTCCATGAAGGCTTCATCAGCTCTTTACGCAGGAGCTCCGGCGCCCGGACCTTGACTACGATCTTTCTTTCGAAATCTGTACCCGCGCCAAAATCCAAATACTCATGGGTGGGCCGGCTGAAACAATAGGTGCAACCATGCACGCACCCGCGATAGCAATTGATGGAGTGATCGAACGCCACATCAGGGCTGTCGTTGCTGCTGATGATGGTCCGGGTTTCCGTCTCTTCATAGACTTCGATTTTTGCCGCCGGCGGCTCGCCGATCCACTCGACGGAATGAGTAAGCCAGGGATTTGGCGGGTTGACGACGTAGCGCATGCTTGCAACTCTGTTTTATCTATGCAACACAGCATACACGCGGATAGTTCGAGTTTCAAGTATTAGTAGCGATCGGTAGACGGGGTCAGAACCGGGAGCGATAGCGACCGGGTCGGTACGCACGCCTGGGACTTGTCGCTCTTGAATAGCACGCCGACGGCGTGCGTACCGCCCGGTCGCTATCGCTCCCGACACTGACTCCCTGGGCCGAACCAGCTGAAAATCGTCGTTGACAAAACTCGCGTAAGCCGATAGAAGAACGGAACAGGTTTAGGTAGTCCCTGACCCGAAAGAAGGATCGAGATGCGCGATGAAGATGTAATTACTCTGGTGGTAATGTTGGTGGGCGGCGTAGTCGCCCTCACCGTCTATATCGGTCTAATCCTGTTGGGAGTGAATATCGCGAAGCGCAAGAACCGATCGCCGCATTGGATGTGGTTCGCGGTCCACCCGATGGGATTGTTCATTACTCTAATCGTGATGGCCTGCCTGCCCCCGCTCCGGCGCTGCCCGAACTGTGGGCAGTCATCGAGCCAGCACGCTCGTCTTTGCGGCTTCTGCGGATATGACCACGCGTTGGCCCAGGGTGGCTATGCACCGCCCCAGGGAGCTTATATGCCCCCGCCGCAACGATACTGATTCTCAGCCTTCTAAACCACAACTGACCAGGCTCGAATTGACTGGAGCGCAGGCGTCCTCACTTGCCGGCAACCGAGACGGTTGCGCTCCAGTCTCATCGCTTACTGGTTGGGTCTGACGGCGATATAAG
>DASRIZ010000243.1:0-96093 GCA_035649735.1 Blastocatellia bacterium
TTGGCGAGACTCTTTGGTGAGCGTTGCTCTTCGCGCAGCAGTTGGCGCATTTCGCGCCGGGCCGATCGGTCGCCCTGCTCAGCGCGGCTCGCCAGCTCATTCATTCGCTGCGATTGAACCTGTGGTTGAGGCAACCCATCCGGACGACGCGTACTGGTGACCTCTGCCGTCTGATTGACCTTCAGCTTGTTGGCTTTCCTTCGCTCTGAGACCTCCTCTACTCTAAACCTCTTCCCGAGGTCTCCGCGCGACGGCAACACCTCGGGTGTGGTGCTGGCTACAACGGCCGTGTTCAGCGCTTCTTGCTCTTGTCGCTCGAATTTGAGCCGGCGACGTCCGTCTTCTCGCCGCGTTGCAAGCTCTCGGACACCGTTGATCGAGAACGGATCGATCACCGCTCGTGACCGTCCAACTACCGCGACATCGACCGGAGCGATGATCCTCGAATCGATCTCCCGCGCAAACGCTCGAACCGGAACGACCGTCACCGCGCCAGGCGCATTAAAGTTCACAAAAGTGTTTTGCACCGTAACAACCTGGACTACGTCAGGCGATGCAAGGTATCGCGGGCGGAAGTCGTCATAGTACCGCTGAACATAAACCTCTCCGGGACCCAACGGAACCCAGGCGATTTGGTCCTCCAGCGGAATAAAGGCGACCAGTGCCGGGGAATAAACCGGCCGGGTCCTTACTTCAACAGGAACCCAAAACCATCGTTGATTCACGAATGCCCATCGACCATAGTGATACGGCGCCCAGCCCCACGGTTCAGAAGAAACCCAGGATGGACCCCAAAGATCATCCACATCCCAGTATCCCGAGCGGTACGGCGCCCAACCCGAACTCACTCGAGGCGCCCAACAGTGGCCGTAGTCGTTTACGTCAATCCAGTCGCCGTAGTCGTCCAGATCGTAGAGACCTGGAATGTCGGCCGGCAGATACTGATAACTGACCGAAGTGCGATACGGATCATAGTACGACGGATCATCAAGGTAAGCGTCATAGCTCCGGTAACGACCGTTATACACCTTCGGATATCGGTAGCGATAATAGTCATCAACGATTTCACCGGCGGTGTCCGGCGCTAGGGTTGACGCCAGCGCTTCAGCCGCAGCCGCGCTTGCAAGCGTGAACACTTGACCCTTGCTAATGAACCCCGATCCTTCCTGTCCAACTACCTGAGCGAGACCGTTTAGCACGGAGATGATTGCGTTACCGCCGTCCATGCCAATTTGATAAAGACCAGGCTCCCTGAAATCGACAGCACCACAGGGCGTGGCCACTTCATAAAGTTCTCCGGACGGCAGGGCGCCTACATCGAACACCGCCGAACCACTCCTTAGAGCGAACTGTGTTCGGTGATCTTCGAGCGCGAGCACGTCCAGTGCGGTGGCCGGGTTCAGCCGGACAAAGTTCTGTCCGCTGAGCGCGATCGAAGCGTGTGCATAGTCTCGAGTGTAAATTCGATCCCCGACGGTGACCGGCGTGTTAATAGAAGCCTCAGTCCAGTCGAGCTCCTGCTCACGGTCTTCGGCGCGAGCAATCCCGACGTTTCCGTCGACTCGGTCGAGCCGGGCCGCGAAGGGATGCAAAGCTGTTTTCGCATTAACCTCGGAGCTGCCGCGGGTCAGTAAGAGCGCAAGACCCGAAACCACCACGACTATGATCAAAGCACCTGCGATCGCAGTTTGTGGGGACACGCTGGACAGTCGCTTTGTGAATTTTTGCATGTATTGCGTAGCCATCATTTGACTCCTTCTGATCCGTTGATTCGGCAATTAGTTCTTAACAGTGCAACAACCATGCCGGTCCGCACCGCGTAGTAGCGATGCTCCGCAGCGAGCGCACGTTTGCCGAACGGACTAATAGTTTTATCTACGGGGTTTACAGCGAGGCAACCCGAAGGGGTCGAAACGATTCCGAATAGCCGTACGGGGCAGTCTGAACGGTGCTAGTACACAGCGTAGCGTTCGCGTGTACCCTGGTGATTTAATACGCCAACGTGCCGCGCCCCCAGCCACCTCCGGATTCAGCAGTGTGGTGTCTGGGACACGTCGCTTTGTCGTAGGCTGAAGTTGAAAGACCATGCGGCTGAAGCCGGTAGTGTCTTGAACCGCGAGGCCGTGACGATCCGGGAATTTATGACGAAGACTCTCGTGAGCTCCGCGAGCGCCATATAAAATAAGCCGGTAGACCCAGCGCGATCATGCCGACAGCAAGCGCTGTCTTACCCGGTTGATCCCGGAGATTGTCGACCAACGTGTTGGCCACCAATATCACCGACGAGACGATAAACAACAACGGAGTCCACGGATAGCCAGGTACCTTGTATGGCCGTTCTGCCTCTGAAAGTCGCTTGCGGTAGACAAAGATCGTAGCTGCCGTTAGTCCGTAAAAAACCCATCCGCTAAAGACGACATAGCTCAACAATTCGTTGAAAGTACCGGCCAGCGCGAGCACTGCCGCCCACAGCGAACCAGCGACGATTGCGAAAGCCGGTGTGCCGAAACGCGGATGAACTTCGGCGAGCTTCCGAAAAAATAAACCGTCATTTGCCATCGCGTAGTACACCCGCGGGCAGGTGAGAACGTTGCTGTTTGCCGCGCTGAAGACCGACACCAGGATCGCCAGAGCAATCAGCTTCGCTGCGGTAGGATTCACCACTGCCATCAAAGATTCGGGGGCTACGCTCGTCGATTGCGATACGCCCGAAGGACCCAATGCTGCGAGGTACGCAAGGTTTGCTAGCAGGTAGACTCCAATCAGGATAGCTGTTCCGACAAACAATGCGCGCGGATAATTTCGCTGTGGATTGACGACTTCTCCCGCGCTGAAGGTTACGTATTGCCATCCTTCGTATGCCCAGAGCACTCCTATCATTGCCACCCCGAAACCTGACAAGAGTGAGCCGCTGAATTCACCCGGCCATATCGGCTCGGTCATAGTTGAGAATGCTCGTCCGTATGCGAATAGAGCGGCGGCCATAAGCAGGATGGCGCCCACCTTTATTCCGGTTGTCCAGTTTTGTAAGTCGGCGCTTTCGCGAGTCCCCTTGATGTTCACCAACGTCAACACCACGATCATCGCAATGGACACGACTTTGATCATCGCCCCGGACATCGGAATGATCTGCGACAACGTCGTACTGAATCCTACCGCAAGCGTTGCGACCGTCCCGCCGTTCATCGCGAAAAACAAGGTCCAACCGAATAGAAACGCCGGGAGCGGCCCAAAGCAATCACGTAGATGAACGTAGATTCCCCCGGCCTTTGGATTGACCGCGCTTAACTCGCTATAGGTGAGCGCGCCAAGCAGTGATAGCAACCCACCCACTAGCCACACAAGCATCGCCGGCCCAATTTGCCCTCCCGCATCGTTCAGCACCTTTCCTGGTACCAAAAAAATGCCGGAGCCAATCACCGACCCAATCGTCAGCAGCGTCAGATCACGAAGCCCCAGCACTCGAGCGAGTTTTGTCATGTGTAATCAGTCCTTTATCAGCGAATTCAGGTTATCTGAGGCCTGGATGAACGATCTACTCAAACCTACTTCTCGTACACAACTCTGCCGCCCGCGATCGTGTATACCACACTCGTCTTCTGAATCTCGTTTGGGTTTATGCGAAAAATGTCCTGTGATAAGACTACAACGTCCGCAAGCTTGTCGACTTCGAGCGAGCCTTTACTGCGCTCCGCGAATTCAGCGTAAGCGCACGAAGAGGTATAAGCGCGAACCGCCTCTTCAACGGTCACCTTCTGTTCGGGAACCCATCCGCCCGGGTTCTTGCCGTCGATTGTCTGACGCGTCACTGCAGCATGAATCCCGAGGATCGGCGACAGCGGAGCCACAAACCAGTCCGAACCGAACACCATCATGGCATCTGAGTCCAGCAGCCATCTGAACGCGTAAGTCGTCTTGATTCGAACCGGACCTATTCGCTTTTCGGCCCACCGGCCATCGTCGATTGCGTGATACGGCTGCATCGAAGCGATCACCCCAAGCCTCGCGATCCGGATAATGTCGCTCGCCAAAAGATGCTGTGCGTGTTCGATTCGAAAGCGGCGGTCACGCGGTCCATTCTCCTTCGCGACTTCTTCATAGTAGTTGAGAAGAATGTTGTTTGCTTTGTCGCCGATTGCATGAATCGAGCACTGAAGACCGGCTTTATCGGCGTCCTTGATGTTCTGTTTGAGCTTGCCTTCCGGGATGTTGTCGTCGACCATCAGCCCCGAGGTGTTGGGCGAATCGCTGAAAGGTTCGAAGAACAAAGCCGTTGTCGAACCAAGCGAACCGTCCATGAATGCCTTCAGCCCGCCGAGTCTCAACCAATCGTCGCCCGCACCCTGTTTAGCGACAATCTCTGCCTGCTGTTTCCACTGGCTCATCGGAGTGCGAGCGTACACCCGAACGGTCAGCCGCCCCGAGTCGCGAAACCTCTTGTAAACTTCGTAGTCAGCCCACGGGGTAATGTCTTGAATCGAAGTCACGCCGAAGCGCGCGGCTGCGGCGAGCGAAGCTCTAAGAGCTTCTTCTCTCTCGGCCTCCGTCTTAGCAGGAATCACTCGATAAACAAGGCTCTGCGCGTCATCCTTGAGGACTCCGGTCGGCTCGCCGGTCATTTCGTCGCGGACGATTGTTCCGCCCGGCGGGTCCTTCGTGTCTTTAGTGATACCGGCCAGCCGGAGCGCGGTGCTATTCGCCAGCCCCATGTGCCCGTCGAGTCGCGTTACGAACACCGGGTTGTTCGTCGTGTATCGATCGATCAGCTCTTTGGTGGGGAGAGGTCCGCCGGGCCAACGCTCGTGATCCCAATCACCACCTGTTACCCACCGGCCGGCCGCCAGCGTTGCCGCATGACCTCTTATGCGCAGCGCGAATTCTTCGGGAGTTGCGGCGTCGCGCAGATCCACGGATAGCAGGTGAAAGCCGCCCTCGATGAAATGAGTATGGTCGTCTATAAAACCCGGGAGCGCGAGCCTGCCCTTGAGGTCAATGATTCGAGTCTTCGTATCGGCAAGTTTTTTGATTTCGCGGGTCGACCCGATCGCGATGATCCGTTCGCCGCGCGACGCGAGTGCTTCGACCCATTGCTGCGATTTGTTTCCGGTCCACAACCGGCCGTTTATCAGTATCAAATCGGCCTGCGCAGCCGTTGATTGGTGTTGTGACACGACCGGAATGATATCGGCACGCGCGCGGTTGTCAACAGCCGGATCTGCGCCGCTGATCGCCAGAAGAAGCGTTTGGATAAACGCCAACATGAAAAGCAGCCGAGCTAGCGTCATAGTTGCTTTTGGGTTCTTCAGTTTGAAGCAAGGCGAAAAGTATTAGAGCCAACAACCATCGAGGGCGGGGCCAACCACCCTTCCAGACTTCTGGGATGCTACTGATATCGAGTCACCAAAGTGCTTCGCATTTACAATTATGCCGACACAGCGGATGACCCGTCCAAACCACACACACGCTACTTGCGTGACATCTTGCTCTTCCAGACGAGGTCCGACGTTCGCGACAACAGCTCGTTCGTTTGGACACCTTCGATCATCACAACGTCTTTGCCGCGCAGCTCTATTGATGCAAGACCTTCATTTGTTTCGTAGACTCGAGCGAGCGACTGCGAATCCGCCGGCTTTCGGAGTTTGTAACGCTTCTCGGTGCGTTCGGTGTACGCGTCGAAGAACTCGCGAGCATCGTTGTCGGTATCCCAGGTCGTATACTGCACAAGCAGCAGACCGCCGGTAACCTTGTTTTCATAAAGTGCGTACCGATCGCCTCCCCAGCCGGCGGCTGCGGAGCGCGCAGCGCGCCTGGATATGAACTCCGCGAGAGCGACCATATATCCGAACTCGCCGTTTACGTCGGCATCGGCCTTTTTCCAATTCTCTCCGAGTGCGCCGAGGAGGTCCGGCATCTCGATCTTCACCGGATTATCCCGAGTAAGGAATCGCTCCGGATGCATGATCTGCTCGGTCGAAGCAGGCAGACTCGAATAGGTCGTGTCCAGCGCTCCCCACGAACGATTTTTTAAAACCGCACCCACGAACCCCGCGCCGTAGAGATAAGGAAACTGCAGATTCTCTTTTAGCACCTTGGGCGCGGCTGCCAACACCGGATAGGCCTTGGAGTCACTGCCGGCATCCTGCTCGATCATGTTGTCGGTCAACGCGCCAATCTTGTTGATATCGAGTTTCATGCCCTGCTGATCGAAGTCGTACTCGATCATGATCAGCGTCGCTTCGCCTTCGACCAATGCGTGAGCCGCGAGTTCCGCGTCGGAGTCGCCTTTCGGCCAGTCCTCGAATCGGCGCAGGTTGAAGTGCTGATCCTGAAGCGCGTGCACCAGCTCGTGTGCGATCACCCTTTTCTGATCGGACACCGGGAGCCATGCTGCGAGATAGAACTCTTTGGTTTTTGGCTCGTAGAAACCGGCCACCTGCTCGCGCAGCAGCTGCACGACATAGTCACGAAGGCGAAAGCTTTTGGTCACCAACCCGAGTTTGAGGAGCGTCTTTTGTGAAGCTTCGAACTCTTCGGGGGGAGTGTTTTCATCAAGGTCGCGGATCACAGACAGTTCGATTTCGTCCTTGGTTTTGAACGAGCTCTTGACGCTTTGCTTGATGTCCAGCGCGCGGAGACGACTGACGACCTTGAGTATTTCATCGGTCGAGCCAAGCGCCGCGGTGTCCGGCTTGGTGATCGAGGCCGCCCGCTGCCAGGCGCCATTCACCGAAGCCGCAAACAATATCACCGACAGCAACAGCGCGACGATAGACGTGAACTTCTTGTGCATCTGAAACCTTTCGTGCCGAGAATGACTTTGTGAATTGTCTACTTGTGGGATGGGCTTTGTCAAAGAGTCCGTAGTCCAAGGAAGTCCGTATTCCAAGGAAGTCCGTAGTCCGTGGTTCGTAGTCCGTTGTCCGTGGTCAGTGGTGAGTCAAGTCAGGGAAAGCATGGACCGCAAAAGACTACGGACTACGGACCACGGACAGACATCACATCAAATTCATGGGATCTACCTCTACCGATATCGAACGCGGATTATGTCCCTCTGAAGTCACGCGGTCCATCGCAATGTCCAGAGCCTGACGCGCGCGCGAGCGGCTCTGCGCTTTGATCAGCACCTGGAACCGGTACTCGTTTTTGATTCGCGAAATTGCCGCCGGCGCAGGTCCAAGGACCCGGATCCCGGAATCCCGAGCCGCGATCCGCAGCTCCCTGGCGAACTCTGACGCCGTGCCGTTCGCCCGATCGTGATCCTTGTCGTGTACCAGCACGTTTATCAGCGCCGAAAACGGTGGGTAATGCATCGTCCTGCGGAAGACGATCTCGCGCCGGTAGAATTCTTCGTAGTCTTGTTCCCTGGCGCACACCAGCGAATAGTGCTCCGGATGATAGGTTTGAATGATCACCCGCCCCGGGCGGTCGCCGCGGCCCGCGCGGCCGGCTACCTGGGTAAGCAATTGAAAGGTGCGCTCGGCCGCGCGGAAATCGGGCAACGCGAGACCGACGTCAACCGAAACCACACCGACCAGCGTCACATTGTGAAAGTCGTGACCCTTGGCAATCATCTGCGTGCCAACCAGCAAGTCGATTCCCCCACTTGAGAATTCCATCAATATCTGTTCGAGGCTTCCGCGTCTTCGGGTCGTGTCGCGATCCAGCCGCGCGATGTTCATCTCAGGAAAGAGTTCTTTTAGACTCGCCTCCAATTGTTCCGTCCCCATGCCGACGTAGTGAATGTATTCGCCCTCACAAGCGTCGCACACCCGCGGCACAGGCCGGATGTAGCCACAGTAGTGACACTGCAGGCTTGAGTTGTAACGATGATAGGTCAGCGTCACATCACAGTTGGGGCAGTGAATCGCAAGACCGCAGGATCGACACAGCAAGAACGAAGAGAATCCGCGGCGGTTTAACAGAATCATCGATTGCTCGCGGCGCGCGAATGTCTCCGCGATTGCGGCCTTCAACTCGTCGGACAGTGTTTGCGCCTTGCCGTGGCGTTTGAAAACGTCGCGCATATCTACCGTCTGGACTTCGGCGAGGGCGCGATCGCCAAAACGCGTTTGAAGCCGCAGATACGCGTACTTGCCTGAGTGGGCGTTGTGGTAGGACTCGATCGAAGGAGTTGCAGATCCAAGAACGACTACGGCGCCAGCTCGCAACCCGCGGACTATTGCGGTGTCGCGGCCATGATAGCGCGGCGTCTCGTCCTGCTTATAAGACCCGTCGTGCTCTTCGTCTACGATAACAATGCCGAGGTTCTCGAGTGGCGCAAAGACCGCTGACCGCGTGCCGATCACGACTCGCGCGTCGCCGTTCTTGATGCGCCGCCACTCATCAATGCGCTCACCTTCGGAAAGGCTCGAATGGAGGATCGCGACAGCCTCACCAAACTGCGCTCGAAGACGTCGCGAGAAGACTGGAGTCAGCGAGATCTCGGGCACTAGCATCAGAGCAGACAGGCCTTGCTTGATCGCCTCGCGCATCGCGCGAATGTAGATTTCGGTTTTGCCGCTGCCGGTTACGCCGTGCAAGAGAAAGGTCGAGTACTGACGTTCGTCGAGCCGCGCGACGATTTGATTCAGGGCCAGCTGCTGCTCGACGGTAAGTTGAACCGGGTCCGCACCGTCCGGAGCGAGGTGCGCCAGAGGGTCCCGTCGAAGCTCGCGCGCAAACACTTCGACGATGCCGCGCTTCTCGAGAGTTCGCACGACGGACGATGACACGTCGGCAGCTTCGAGAAGATCGCTAAACGGCATCCCTTCACTTGCCGAGGCGAGTGTCGCGATGACTCTGCGTTGTTTCTCACTGATACCCTGGCCGTCGTGCTTCGAGCCGCGGGTCTTCTTCTTTGCCGGCGGTGAATCTCCGGACCCATCGTCGTCGGCCTCGGGCGCTTGTGTTAAAAGCGTGACCACATTTTGAAGCTTGGGCTTGAGCCGGGTTTCGCCGATGCGTTGCGAGACGGTGATCAAGCCGTCGCGAGTAAGCTGCCGGATCAAAGCTGCGGACGCCGGCCGGGACAGAGTTCGTTCGAGTTGCCGGGCTTCGATGTAGTCAGCGCCGGCCAGCAGCTGCAATGCTTCAAACTTAGAGGGAGGAAGCCGCGTTTCGTCGAGCGCAGCCCTTCCGCGATCTGTAAGCGACAGCACCTGCTCGCTGATCGACGTCGCCCCGGCCGGTAACGCTGCTCGCAGGCATTCACCCCACGGCGCGAAATAGTAGTCCGACACCCATCGCGTCAATTCGAGGATTTCCGAAGTGATGATAGGTGATTCATCGAGAAGCTCTTCGATATCTTTTATGTCGGATTCATCTACTTCGCCTTGCACGCTTTGGTGCAGATCGACGATGAAACCGGTAAGGAACTTTTTTCCAAAGGGGACAAGCACGCGACAGCCTGTCTGGGCGCGAGAGGAAATGTCCCCCGGCAGGCGGTACGTGAATGTCTGCCTGATATTGATCGGTACGGCAACGTCGGCGAACATCTCGGATTTATTGTACGACGGGGCCGGGGTAATCGAAGAATCGGTTGCCGGTTCGATGGATGACCCGGTAAAACATTTTTTACCCTGCCACCAGTCCCTGAGCATCATTTGACTCGCATAAGAGTTCGCAGTATAAGAAAGGCGGTTCGAATAAGCGCGGCAACATACCTCGCAACAAGCCCTCACACAATAGGCGCCACGCGTGATAGAACAATTTTCTGGAACGGAGGTATCAAGATGCGAAAGCTGTGTTACTGGAGTCTGCCTATCCTACTGGTAGTGACTGCGTTTGCGGCCCCTGCCCAAAAAGCTGACGAGACAAAATGGGCGCTTAACGCGACCATCATCGAGGCGTGTAGCTGCCCGATGTTTTGCCAGTGTTATTTCAACACCAAACCCGCCGCTCACCACAGTCACGGCGGAGCGGCTGAACATTACTGCCGAGCAAACTTTGCCTACAAGGTCAACAAGGGCAACTACGGAAACGTTAAACTGGACGGGGTGAAGTTCTGGCTCGCTGGCGATCTTGGCGGCGACTTCGGCATGGGCGAGGGCGACTGGGTCGAAGCAACGTTCGAACCGTCGATTACCAAGGAACAGCGAGCCGGTCTCGCGGTAATCCTAAGCCACGTCTACCCGCTCAAATGGAAATCGTTTAGCGTAGCCGCTCAAGACGCTACCGTGGATTGGCAGGCATCGACCGACCGCGCGGAAGCGAAGCTTAACGGTGGAAAGAGCGGGCACATCGTCCTTCGACGTGGCCCGGGCATGACCGCGGAGCCGGTAGTAATTAGAAACCTAAAGTACTTCGGCGTCCCACGAAATGACGGTTTTGTTTTGATGCCGAACGAGGTTGAAGCCTACCGCGTGGGTCCAAAAGCGTTCGAGTACAGCGGCACTAATGGCTTCATGATCACTATCGACATAGCGTCGAAGGATGTGAAGCGCTGAATCAGCGCCGTTCCTCTTGTCACCGGAAGCCGCTTGCTGGATTATTCATCGTGTATCCTGTCAGTCTGCGCCGGACGTAGCGTAGACTGTCCAGTCTGCGTCCAGCGATCAAACCCGACAACGGTGCGCAGACTGGACAGTCCACGCTACATCTCAGTCGCGCAGGCTGGAATCGTGTATGAATCAATCTGACTTCGAGAGCAAGCGGCTACGCGAGGTTGTTTTCCCGACTACAATTCTCGAGGCGCCGCGTCTCGCCCGACACCTGCGTCTCGAGCTAACGATCGCCACCGAAACTTTTCAACACACAGGCAGCTTCAAGTTTCGCGCTGCGTACAACCTGGCCTCAAAAGTCTCCCAAAGAAAAATCATAACCGCTTCGTCGGGGAACTTTGGGCAAGCGGTGGCTTACGCGTGCTCGCTGCTGGGCAAATCAAGCATCATTGTTATGCCCAACACCTCCGCTCAGGTTAAGGTCGACGCCGTTCGCTCGTACGGCGGACTTGTAGATTTGATCGATGTAAAAGTGAAAGGCCGAGCAGACAGAGTCGCCGAGCTTGCGAGTGAGAACCCCGATGCGTATATCGCCAGCGCCTACGACGATCCGCTGGTGATTGAAGGGAATGCCAGCCTGGGCGCCGAGCTGGCGGCGCTCGATCGCGAGTTTGATTTCGTTATCGCACCGGTCGGTGGCGGTGGACTCACGTCCGGACTGATCACCGGGCTTCGCGCTGGCGGGAGTGCGGCGAAGGTTGTAGGAGCGGAGCCAAAGATGGCCAACGATGCCGCAAGATCGCTTCGCGCGGGTCACATTGTCGTTAACGAAACCGAGCCTCAAACGATTGCCGACGGCGCCCGAACTGTAAGCGTCGGCAGTCATAACTGGGCGGTGTTGAAAGACGGTTTGTCCGGGATTGTCGAAGTTCCCGAAGAGAACATCAAGGAAGGTGTGCGTTTGTTGTTCGGGCTCGCGAATTTGAAGTGCGAGCCGACAGGTGCGCTGTCGATCGGCGCCTTGCTGACCGAGCCGGAGTCATTTCGCGGTCGCAAGGTATGCTGTGTGATAAGCGGCGGGAATGTTGACCCGTCAGTTTACCGGGAACTGTTGGCCGGCTGACGCGAGCAGAAGGATAAACAAATGAGCGCACGACGGCTTCGATAATCCGTCGTGCGCTCTTTGTAATCAGAGCCCAACTGGGCGTTTTCATTTTGGAGCTGCTTTTAGGCAGCTCGCCTTGGTCGTCCTTGCAGCGGTCAACGCATCCGTCTTGGCTTTGCTTGCGGCCTTCATCGCATCAGACCGTACTTTGCCCGTCTTGGTTTTCGCGTCCTTTACCGCCGCGGCGTGATCGTCGTTCGCCCTTTTGACCGCCGCTTTGTAGTCGTCATTGCATTTCTTTACTGCCTCCGCGTGTGGCGACATCTTAGCCGCCGGCTTGCTGCTCTTGGCCTGAGCACCGGTCGCCGCCGGCGCCGCGAGTCCCAAACCGAGCACCAGGCATAAAGCAGCACTCGTCAGTAGACGTTTCATATTTGATCCTCCTGATTGATTGGCGGTTCGTGTTTCGTTGGTTGGCGCTGCAATGCGTGGGCCACAGTTTGTGACTGATCCGTAGCGATCGGACGAGCTAAATTCTTCAGAAAAGGCTAGAGGTAGGATAAAGAAAAGGGACCGACCTGTGGCAAGTTGGTCAGTCCCTTCAAATCAGCCACATGGATCCAGCTGTTTCGATCCTAGCGTCAAGAATAGGAGCCTCAGAAAATTTTGCGCTTCTCTGTTCGGTTTTTGTACAGCCAGAGGCCGGTAGCGGCACCCGCGCCGATAGCGGCTCCGATGATAGCGCCCTTCTTCCCTTTGACGACACCGCCGGTCACCGCGCCGGCTCCCGCGCCGACACCAATCACCGTGGCAGCGCCGCCCGGGCCTTCCATCCACCGGTGCTTACGGTGGTAGTTTAGAATTCCAGGGCCGTCGAAAAGCACAAGCTTCCCATCTCCGACCCGGACCCCGTTTCTATCGCGTCTGATGAAGCCTCCATACTCATCTCTGTTCTGGGCAAGCGCCGCTGCAGGTAGCGCAAGTCCGAACAAGGCGAGCAAAAGCAGGAGACTGCCTAGCTTTTTTCTCATTGTCATTCCTCCGGAGTTTTAAATGAGCGGTTCGTGTGAAACTGCGTAGCCGGGATGTATGGCGGGAGCATCGCGTTGCCCGCGACTAACCGAATTAGCTGGTTATTTTGCCGGTTGGCTCACGACCTACTTCCGTCAGACCATTGACGGGTCTAATGACTCTAACCGAGCTCGGGTTGTGCTTGCTCAGGGATTCAATGGTTACCAGCTTTGGTGGACTCTGGCGCGTGCGCGCCGAGATAGAAGGATTGCTCGACGCCGTGCGAACCCAAAATCCTGAAACGGACGCGCATCAAGGAAGGATTTGTGGACGGTTGTGCTACAAGGGTCAGGTAGGTCGGGGCTCGTAAACATTCCTCAATCCACAAGTCCGCTTCTAATAGCGTAGTGAGTAGGCTCGCTCATCCGTAGTCGCAGCAACCAATGCTGGGGCGAGTTTCTCGTCGTCATAGTCGAGAAGTAGTCTAGCGATGGATTGGGAAAGTCGTACAGTTGGATCTAATTCTAATGTGCGACCTACAGTCTGGTCCGACCGGGGTTGGGGACATCCTTGCGGTCTTTGTCGGAGGCCGGTTCCTGCGCGCCTTTTCGCTCTACCTTGTAAAAGTCCAGCATCACATCGGTGTTTCCGCGTAGTTCTCGCTCCAGCCGCTCCAGCGCCACCCGCACAACATCACGATGATGAACGCGGCGGCGTGCCGGAAGCTGGCTCACTTGCAGCCAGATCTTGTGGATCAGGCTTACATCATCCTCAGTCAGCTCAGGAGCGTGAGCGCCAAGAAAGACGCTGTGTTCGCGATTTTCCGGCCCCACGATCCTGCACCACACCTGGCGGCGTGGTTGTTCAGGCAGCCTTTCCCACGCGCGGCCAAGCTCCCGTGCCTGGTCAATCGCGGTCATCTTCGAGGAAACCCCGGCAACAATCTCGGCGGAGTCCAGGCGCAAAGCGGTCTGGGCCACCGCGTCAAAGACGTTTGTTGTCGGAACGACCACCAGCTCGACCGGTTTGCCGTGTTTTTCGGCAAGCGCAACGACCCGGGTAAATAAGCGTCGTTCGTAATCAGTAAACAGATTAGTTTCAAACAGGTCGCGCTCCCCAGCGTCTGGGCCTCTCATCAACCGCGCAGTCATCACTATTATGTCTCGCGCTTCGGTGTCGGTGCGCTGCAATACTTGATTGAGATGCGAGAGCGTGTTGTAGTCTCGCACAGCAACAAGCAAACTCCCGGGCCGCGCGCGGACAGTAGCAAGGCTCACGTCCGGCTGATAGTTGAGCCTGAACTGGTCGAGGGCGGCGGTTGAATTGTCGAGTTTCCTTTGATTGATGCGTTCGGAGATCGTAAAGACTATGAAAAACACAATGGTGAACGCCACTCCCGCAATTGTCGCCACCTCTTTGGTAATCAGATTGATTCCAGCGACGGAAAGCAGCAGTACCGCGATTACTCCCAGCCCAATGGGGAGTTCCGTGCCCCGCAGATTGATATTGAAAGGTACTTTCCACTCGCGATGCGATTTGTCTTTGAAGCGCAGCACCAGCATTGCCAGGCTGTTGAAAGTAAACGACCAGATGACGCCGAAGGCGTAAGCCTCACCCAGCGCATAAGTGTTGCCGCGCGAGGCAATGATCGCCAACAGTTGCAGGAGCACTATCAGATTGATCATTCGGTACGTCGTGCCATATTTCTTGTGCGGCGCCCGGAACCAGTCAGTCATCACTCCGTCTTCTGAGACACGATTCAGCACTCCGTTCGATCCGATGATCGAAGTATTGATTGCGCCTGAAAGCATCAGGCATCCGACCATCACGATAAATGCTTGAAACAACAGTTTCACAGGCAACGGGCCGGTAAGATACATAGCAATGCCGCTGATTAAGTTGTCCTTATACGTAATCCTGGCGCCATCGGGGATAAGGGAATACGCGAAGAAAGACACGAGCGATGTGAACAGCAGCGAATACACGAAGATAACAAACCCGGCCCGCATAAGATTCTTGTGCTTCGGGTGTTCGAGTTCGCGGTTGACCTGGGCTAGTGACTCTTCGCCGGACATAGCAAGAAACGAATGCCCGAAGGCAATCAGTATTCCGATCAGGCCTAACAAGGCTCCCGCATTGGCCACAATGCCGAGCCGTGACTCCGTCTCGTCGTGGTTTGGCTCGGTTGCTGAAGCCGTTTCGGGTGGAAGCTCACGCAACGCGCCCGGGGCGATGGCCGGCAACCAGCCGACTGCGTCGCGACTGAACGACAAATTGTGCGGTACCGGCGCCGGAGGTAGTCTCTGCTTGTCAGGCTGCGCGATGATACTGTAGCCGGCCCACAGAATAAGCATGATAACCATTGCCGTTGTCACGTACATGATTCGCAGCGCATCCCCTGATGATTCGTGCATCCCCATGGTATTTCGCCACCAGAAATACATCGTGATGAGAATCGCTATACCTGCCGCAAGATAATTTGTTGTTGCTGGGGATGGATTCCAGGGATGGCCGAAGTAAGTCACGGTTTGCGCGACGAGCCCGACGACGTATTGTCCTGCGGAGACGCCAGAGATCGGGCCTGTCAGAATGTAGTCGAACATCAAAGCGGAAACAGAAAGCTTCGCGAGCGTCCCTCCCATGGCTTCCTTGACTACGCGGTAAACCCCGCCTCGCGTGAACATTACGCATGATTCGACGTACACCAAGCGCACGGCATACGAGAAAAGCATCACGCCGAGTATGAACCACGGCGCCGAGCGGCCGACTGCGTGTTCTGCGATGCCGCCGACGTAATAAGCCGAGGACCCAAGGTCGTTGAGCACAATAGCCGCCGCGCGCCAGAACGATATGAAGGACAGCAGGACCGTTGTGGCTACAACAACCCTGACGCGAGTGGGGTTCTTGACGGCGCTCGGTGGCGTGAGGCTGTCTATTGCCATAAGCGTTTAGTTTCTCCTCGCGACTCAACGCTCCGCGCTTCTTCGTCCGCGCCTTGTCGCAATGTGTCCGGCAACGCCGATCGAATGCGAGGCCTGAACGCTAGAACTTTTCCTTTTGAAGCCAAATCGAAGCTGCCGCATTCAGGACATCGGTAGGCGTACAGGTAGATCTCGGTCTGGTTGATCCTTAACAACCCGGTCGGTAGCTCGACACCGCGACCTTGCCAGGAACATTTGCGGCAGAGAAGGTTCTTGGTTTCTATATTGATTTCGCGACCGACCGATAACATAAGCGCCCGAGACCTCTTTGTGTTACTCGGCCTAAACCAGCGCTACTATCGGAGGCTCAAAGAAGTCTCAATGTCATCGTAGTGGCGCAAACATAAGGATGGCGTAAAAAGTCTATAAAGATTTAATAAGGATGAGGGCGGGTCCCCGTTTCCAAACCCAGTTTGGAGAGTTGCGTCGGCCGCTACGTGTGGTTACTCATCTTGAAGCGGAACAACCTGCACAGTCGCGCCGCGCACTTCATTCAGAAAGCGATTAATCACCGAGCCATGAAGCAATATGTCCCATCGCGACCGAGCCGATTGCCCAAACACGACGTGCGTGATCCCTTCGCGCCGCGCGAAGGCGATAAGAGTGTCCGCAACGCTTCTGCCCTTCAACTTGATCACTTCAGCGCCGAGTTCCTTTGCGAACGCTATGTTCCCGGCTAACGCGGCGTGGTCCTCTGGCTTTATGCGACCAAGCTCTTCACGTGGTGTCTCCACGTAGACCGCATACCAGTCGGAGGCTAATCGGCCAGCAATACGCGAGCCGGTGCGCAACAACTTCTTCGCGCTGCCGCGTGACGACATGCATACCATTACTTTCTCGGGTATCGCCGCCTGCTCGAGACCTTCCCGCTCGCGATAGTCATGCGCGCGAGCGGCCTGGTCTTCGGCGACCTGACGCAAGGTCAACTCGCGCAGCGCGGACAGATTGCCCTTGCGAAAAAAGTTCGCCAGCGCCTGCTCGATCTTTTCTACGGTGTATATCTTTCCCTGACGGAGGCGGGTTCGCAGCGTGTCAACCGAGACATCGATGTTTACCACTTCGTCGGCGCGTCGAAGGAAGTAGTCGGGAATAGTCTCACGAACGCGAACGCCGGTTATGCGCGCGATGGCGTCGTTGAGCGATTCGATATGCTGAACGTTGAAGGCGGTTATTACCGGGATCCCTGCGTCCAGGATCTCGATCACATCTTCGTAGCGCTTCCGATTCTTGGAACCGGGCACGTTTGTATGCGCGAGTTCGTCTACCAAAACGACGGCTGGCCGGCGTGCGATGACTGCGTCAACGTCCATCTCTTCAAGCCTGACTCCGCGATACTCGGTGCGCCGCAACGGAACCTGCTTGAGATCGCCGATCATCACTTCGGTGTCAGCGCGGCCATGCGGTTCAATATAGCCAATGACGACGTCGACGCCCTGGCGCTTGAGGAGGTGCGCTTCTTCAAGCATTTGATAGGTCTTGCCGACCCCGGGCGCGGCGCCAAGGTACACGCGCAGGCGCGCTCGACCCGCCTGTTCTTGTCTGGCGAGCAGCGCTTCGGGACTCGGTCTGGCGTCGAGCGATCGATTCGTTGTTGAGTCGCTGGAGACCATAACCTTCAAGATCCAAGTTCAGAGCCCAACCTTCAGGTTGCGATCGCTATCCGCAAGCTGAAGCTCGTACTCTGAACTCACGCCGTATGTCTGATGCTGGCCGGGCCGCCGGTAATCAGGGCAAAGGTGAACGTCGAGCCTTCGCCCGGACGGCTCTCGACACTTACCTGCCCTCCCTGAGCCTCAACCAATCGTTTGACCAGCGCCAGTCCCAGGCCGCCTCCGCCAGGCTTGTCCCCGACGTGGCTGAACCGGCCAAAGATTGACGGCAGGTGCTGTTCGGGGATGCCCTCCCCGGTGTCTTTCACGCTGAGATATACCCTCCCCACATGCTCGCTCGCTTCGACTGTGACTATGCCGTCGCGCTCCGTATGGCGTATAGCGTTAGACAGGAGGTTATCGAGAATGCGCGCGGTCGCTTTTTTGTCTGCGACCACCCACGACATGTCAGGCCAGACCTTGTTTTCGAGCTTGATCTGCTTTTGCTCCGCCGCCGCACAAAAGCGTTCGATCGCATCTCGGGCCAGATCGATTGGCCGCACGCGCTCGAGCGACAGGCGGCGAGCGCCTGAATCGATCTCCGCAAGCTCGAGCAGATCGCTCATCAACTCGTCCAGCTTGTCCGCGTTATCCCTGGCGAGCGCCACCATCTCTTTCTGCTGATCGGTCAGCTCGCCGACGTAGCCCTCGATCACCGCGTGAAGCGCAAGCCGCAATGCGTTAAGCGGCTCCGCGAGTTTGCTCGATGCAACGGAGATAAACTCTGTCTTCAGCTTGTCCACCTCTGTGATTGCCGTGATGTCTTCAAGCAACGTCACCGCACCGACCAGCCGGCCCTCGCCATCGCGCATCGGCGTGGCGCGCAATCGGAAGTCGCGTTCCGCGCCCGCCAACTTTATTGGCACAATCGCGGCGTCGCCGTCAGCTCCCACCGGCCGCTGCATCGAGAGAGCATTGCGCACCGCAAACAGTATGCGCTCGCCGCCTTCGAACCGCTCGAGATCCACGTCGTGGCCTCCCCTTCCTGGCTCGGCGCCAAACAACTGCCGGGCGGCGCGGTTGATTTTGACTATGTGATCGCGCGAGTCGGTTACGATCACCGGCTCGCAGATCGAGTCGATCACCGCGTCTGATTTCTTCTGCTCTATAAGCAATCGTCCGTAATCGGATTTTCGCAGGTCTCGCAACCGGACAAGCATTCGGTTGAACTCCGTCGCAAGCACTCCGATTTCGTCTCTGGAGGAAACGCTTATGTGCTGATCGAAATCACCCTCGCCCACGCGCTTTGCCTTCTCGGCGAGAAGCGAGATCGGATCGACCACATAAGCAGTGAATCGCCATGCGAATAAGAGGGCCAACCCCAGCCCCAGCGTCGCTACGATAGCGGTCGAGATCTCCGCCCGCAAAGACTGCGCCTGCGCGCGCTCGCTGGCCGCGACCATCGACTGCTGGTTCAAGTGCAGGAGATCGTCCAGTCTGCCCTTGAGCGCGAGAAAACCGGGTTCGAGCCGCGCGAAATAAATATTGGACTGTTGGGCAGTAGAAGTCCCGGGCGGTGAATTAAGGAACTGCTCGATTTGCTGTTTGTAAGCCATGGACCGCGCCCTGATGTCTTCGATGATCACGTCCTCACCGAGCTCGGTAATGTTCGACGCGGCTATCTTAAACTCCTCGGCAAATCTCGTTTCGTTTTCCGAGAACTGTTGACGTGCCTTGCCGGAGTGCGAGGCTATGTGGAACATCGCCGACGAATCTATCCGTTCGAGCGCCTCTTTCATATTCTCCGCGGCGGTGATGCTCCTGTAGTTGTTGACTAGGATTACGTCGACGGCTCGGCCGAGATGAACCAGGTGATAAATCGCCCACCCGCTTACGGTGAGAATGATGATGATCAGCAATCCGTAGCTGAATGCGAGTTTTTTCTTCAAGCTGTTCACGGATAGGTTCTCTCAAATGATCTTTTCACGGACTCGGGCTGCCGAAAACCAGCCTATCCCCCATCGGTCGAATGTCGTCGAGCGCCAGGTTTAGCTCGAGGACATTAACTCGCGGCTCCCCTAGAAATCCGAGCTGTCTGCCTTCAGTATGGTAACGAACAAGTTTGCGCACTTCCTCGGGGATCATGCCTCTCTCTTTTGCAACGCGCGGAATTTGAAACTCGGCGGCGGCCGGGGTGATGTGTGGATCGAGCCCCGATGCAGATGCCGTCACCAAGTCGATTGGTATCGGCGAGCCGGGATTCTCTTCTCGTAAGGATTCCGCGGCGGTCTTGACGTTGTCCATTAGCTTTTGACTGGTCGGACCGAGATTAGTTCCGGCCGAGGCAGTCCCGTCGTAACCCGCGCCCGCAGCGGAAGGCCGCGAATGAAAATAACCCGGCCCGCTAAACGGCTGGCCGATCAAGCTCGATCCGATTATCTTCCCGTTCTTTTCAATCAGGCTCCCGCCCGCCTTCGCCGGGAACATCACCTGAGCGAGCCCGGTGATGATCAGAGGGTAAATGATCCCGAGCAGCACCGTGAGCACCACGGTCATTGCGATTGCCGGATAGACCTGCTTGATTATGTTCATAAGTTGACTCTTGAAAGGCACCAACTCTACGATCACGCAAGCCCTATTGCGTGAATCACTACGTCAATGATCTTGATCCCGATAAACGGGATGATGATCCCGCCAAAACCGTAGATCAACAGATTACGCCGAAGCACCGCTGCAGCGCCCATCGGGCGGTACCTGATTCCCCGAAGCGCAAGCGGGATCAGCGCGACAATGATCAGCGCGTTAAAGATCACCGCCGATAGAATCGCCGATTCTGGGGTCTCGAGCTGCATTACATTCAGCGCTCCAAGGGGACCGGTCGTTGAGCCAGCCAGCGCATACAACGTCGAGAACATCGCCGGGATTATCGCGAAGTACTTGGCGACGTCGTTTGCGATAGAGAACGTCGTCAACGCCCCGCGAGTCATCAACAGCTGCTTTCCGATCTCAACGATTTCGATAAGCTTTGTCGGGTTCGAATCCAGATCGACCATATTGCCCGCTTCTTTGGCGGCCATAGTACCGGTGTTCATCGCTACGCCAACGTCGGCTTGAGCCAGCGCGGGAGCGTCGTTAGTGCCGTCGCCAGTCATCGCCACGAGCTTGCCCTCGGATTGTTCGCGACGAATGAGGACCATCTTGTCTTCGGGCTTTGCTTCGGCGAGAAAATCGTCAACGCCCGCTTCGCGAGCGATGGCTGCGGCGGTCAGCGGATTGTCGCCCGTGATCATCACGGTCTTGATGCCCATCCGCCTCAACTGATCGAAGCGCTCTTTCATACCGCCTTTGACGATGTCCTTGAGATGGATGATCCCGAGCGCGCGATTGTGATCCGCGACGGCTAGCGGTGTTCCGCCCGAGCGTGCTATCCGCTCGACGGTTTCCTTCATCTCCGGTGGTGCTACTCCGCCTTGAGTGTTGATGAACCGAGTAATCGCGTCGACTGCTCCTTTGCGAATCGCGCGGCCGTCGATATCGACTCCTGACATGCGAGTCTGTGCGCTAAACGCAATAAACTGGGCCTCGTGGGCCGCCAGTTCGCGGCCTCGCAACCTGTATTTCGATTTTGCAAGCACCACAATTGAGCGGCCCTCGGGTGTTTCATCCGAAAGACTTGAGAGCTGCGCGGCATCGGCAAGCTCGTTTTCGGAAACCCCACCCATCGCGATGAACTCGACGGCCTGCCGATTGCCGAGCGTGATTGTCCCCGTCTTGTCGAGCAGCAGAGTGTTGACGTCCCCGGCGGCCTCGACGGCACGTCCGGACATCGCCAGGACGTTGTGTTGAATCAACCGGTCCATTCCGGCGATGCCAATCGCCGATAGCAGCCCCCCGATCGTCGTCGGAATCAAGCACACAAGCAACGCCACTAGCACCGTTACCGTCGGAGGCGACGACTGAGCGAATCCGGTCGAGGGGTCCGAAGCGTTCACGCTGTAAATCGCATACGGCAGCAAAGTGACGACAGCGAGCAAGAAGATGATCGTCAGTCCGGCCAGCAGAATATTCAGCGCGATCTCGTTAGGGGTCTTCTGTCGTTCGGCGCCTTCGACAAGCGCGATCATTCGATCGAGAAATGTCTCCCCCGGATTCGACGTGATTCGCACCTTGAGCCAATCCGAGATTACTCTGGTGCCGCCGGTGACTGCCGATCGGTCTCCGCCTGATTCACGAATCACCGGAGCGCTCTCACCGGTGATGGCGGATTCATCCACCGAAGCAACGCCTTCGATGACTTCGCCGTCGCCCGGTATGAACTCTCCCGCATGAACGAGTACCACGTCGTCTCTGCGCAATTTCGTCGCTGCGACGTGCTCGATCTTGACTCCTTCGACTCCGGTGCTCAATTCGCCAATAATCCGATTTGCAATTGTTTCGCTTTTGGCTTTGCGAAGGGAGTCCGCTTGAGCCTTGCCGCGACCTTCGGCCATGGCCTCTGCGAAGTTTGCAAATAACACTGTGAACCAGAGCCACAGGGTAACCTGAACGGTGAACAACAAGTTGGCGGCATGTCCCTGCGCAATGTCGCGAATGATGAGTAGAGTAGTGAGGATGCTGCCGGTCTCGACGACGAACATGACCGGGTTCTTCGCAACCAGCCGTGGGTTTAGCTTTACAAATGCGTCTTTGACGGCCCGCCTGACGATCGACGGGTCAAACAGTTGTCTCTTTTGTGCTCTCTCTGGCATAACCCTCTTATTTCTAGTTTCTGGTCTTTTGGTTTCTGGCTCTTGTTTGAACGCAATCAGAAACTAGAAACCAGAAACTCAGAACATCGTTCCCGAGTTCATCAAGTAGTGCTCCACTATCGGTCCGAGCGAGAGCATCGGGAAAAACGTCAACGCTCCGACAATCAAAATCACGCCTATCAGCAGCATTACGAACAATGGAGTGTAAACCGGGAACGTGCCCGCCGATGGCGGCACGATCTTCTTCGCCGCCAGATTCCCGGCTATCCCCATCATCGGGACTATCATCAAGAACCGACCGACCAGCATCGCCAGCCCAAGCGTGGTGTTGTACCAATAAGTGTTGACTGTAATACCGCCAAAGGCCGAGCCGTTGTTTCCAGTCGCTGACGTGTACGCATAGACGATCTCCGACAAACCGTGCGGTCCGTCGTTGGCGATTTTGGAGGCGCCGTACGGAGCCACACTCGACCATGTTGAGAAACACAGGATCGAAAGAGCGAAGACCAGCAAATAGAGCATCGCCATCTTCACATCCTTCGATTCGATCTTCTTCCCGAGATATTCCGGAGTCCTCCCAACCATTAATCCGGCGATGAACACAGTGAGCACGATCATCACCAGCATGCCGTACATACCCGCCCCAACACCTCCAAAAATTATCTCGCCCAGCATGATGTTCAGCAGCGGAATCATTCCTCCGAGCGGAGTGTAGGAATCGTGCCAAGAGTTGATCGCGCCACACGACGCATCGGTGGTGATTGTCGCAAACAGCGCCGAGTTCGCGACGCCGAAGCGGACTTCCTTTCCTTCCATGTTGCCGCCAGCCTGCTCTGCTCCTTTTGTTTCAACGGCAGTTTGTTTGACACCATATTGGTCGAAGTTCGGATTGCCGCGGGCCTCGAAGTAATAGGCAACCAGGAAACCAGCAAGAAACAGACTCGTCATCGCGGCGAATACCGCCCATCCGTGCCTTTGATTGCCGGTCATCCGCCCGAGCGTATAAGTCAGGCCGGACCCAATCGCGAAGATTGCGACGATCTGGAGAAAGTTAGTCAGCGGTGTTGGGTTCTCAAATGGATGCGCCGAGTTCGCGTTGAAGAAACCACCGCCGTTTGTGCCCAGCTCCTTGATGATCTCCTGAGAGGCAACCGGTCCCTGAGCTATAGTCTGGTCCGCGTGCGTCTCGGTCGTTTCTTCTCCGGTGTCGGCATCGGTCTTTGTAAGTTGCTGCGGTTCTACCAGCGCAGCTTGTGTGTAAGGCTTAAAGTTCTGGACGACGCCTTGAGAAACGAGCGCCAATGCTCCAACCATGCACAGAGGCAACAGCACATAAAGCGAACACCGTGTGAGATCAACCCAGAAGTTACCTATTGTCTTTGCCTCGCGGCGTGCGATTCCGCGAATGAACGCGATTGCCAGAACGATGCCTGTGGCCGCGGACACGAAGTTGTGGAATGCCAGTCCAGCCATCTGTACGAAATAGCTCATCGTCGATTCGGCGGAGTAGGCTTGCCAGTTTGTGTTTGTAGTAAAGCTGACAGCCGTATTAAAGGCGAGATCGGGATTCACTCCGCTGAACTCCTGCGGATTGAGCGGCAAATAATACTGGAGCCGTTGAAACGCATAGAGTACAAGTAGTCCCGCAACGCTGAACATCAACATCGCCGCGGTGTAGGTGGTCCAGTGTTGTTCGTTTGCGGCCTCGACGCGGCACAACCGATAGATCAAGCGTTCGATAGGGCCAAACACGCGGCTTAGGAATGTCTTCTCGCCGGAGAAGACTCGAGTCATGTAGACTCCAAGCGGTTTCGTAATGGCAAGCAGCACCAGAAAGTAAACCGCGAGTTGTAAGAATCCGTTGAGTGTCATCTCATTTCCCCACCTCTGAGAAACATTGCGATCAGCGTATCCCGGAATGGCGAGCCATGATGCCTGTGCTCTCAAAACCTCTCCGGTTTGAGCAGAGCGTAAATCAAGTAGATCAGCAGCAACAGCGCAATGATCCCGCTGGTAACGTATTCCGCATTCATTTCTCGATCCCTCTGCTCGCTCTTCGTGTTGCCGCAGAGACAAGCGAAACGTAAAGAAGCATCATCACTACAATCGCGATCAGGTTCTTTGAGGTTTCCGGGTCCATATACCTCATACGCGCTCGCAAAAGCGCACGTACCAAAATGAGATGCCAAAGAAAACGATAACCAATGCGATGAATATCAGATCCAACATCTCGATCCTCCACTACCATGAGCCTTCCTTTCGGCCAAACCACCAGATCATCCCAAGTGTCGCGGTATTCTGCTCCTTCTTCAGAAGGCCCCGGGTGCCCGACAGGAAGAAGGGCTGATTCGAAAAATCGCGACGCCATTCAACGCGTAACAGAAACCCTTCGGCAAACTTGAGTTCACTCGTCAGAGTTGTTTCCTTAAGAGCTTGTGTTACGCCACTGAACAACCCGCCGCGATCCGACAGATACTCGCCGCGACCGGCCAGAGCGAACTTCGGCGTGAACTGATAACGCGCATAACCGACGCCGCCGCTTATGTGCACCGGCGCAGAGATATCTTGTTCACGATTGACGACGTAGTCGCCTTCGGCGGCGAGGATCAATTTGTCGGTCACGTTCCAGGTCGCATACGAATCGAAAATGTGCAGCCGCCCGTTCCGGACCGGTTGAATCACGTTTGTTGAGAATCCCGGCTGCGTCGGCAAACTTGGAAACCCAGGATTGAGATCAGGAACGAGGTCGCGCTGCTCCTGACCAACGTAGTAATTCACTTGCCACGATACTCTTTTCACCGGTGTCAGGATCAACGCGAAGTGCTGCGACTTGAACCCGTTGAAGTCCTCAGTCTGGTTGATCCCGTTCATCAGGTGGTACATCACTGTGACTTTGTCGTTAACCGGATACTTCGCGCGCAAACCAAAATGATAGAAGGGCAGAAAGTTGAAATAGTACGAGCGCGAATAATTGAAGTTGTCCTTCGTGTAGTTGGTCTCATAACCGAGACTGCTCCCGAACTTGCCGAAGTCGAGCGTCAAGCCCTCACCAACCGGAGCGACATATGAGCCAAAGGCCTGCCACACCGGACGATATGCCTGGGGCCGAGGCTCGTTTGCAGCGTTGCCTTGCACGGTTTCGGTCGCCTGCCCGTACATCAAATCGAGTCGCGCGCCGAAACGCCGGCCTGCTTCTGATTTCGGCGCACGCTCGATCACTATAGTCGCTTGATTCAGACTAAAGCTGTTGCTCTGTACGTCGTATGCGCGGAGCAGATTGATACGACCGATTGGTTTGTTGAAGTTATAACCGTAGTATCCGTCGATAGTGAGGTTGAATGTTGTATCGTGGAGGAAATCCAGAACTCGGCGATCATCGTTGCTAGTCAGGACTTGTCTCACCGGTTCGTTGCCGGTCTGCTCTGGTTCTTGCGCCGCTTGGCCGTTAATTGACGGAAGCTGTTCTACGCCCAGCCCACTGGCAACCGTCTGAGTTGCGACGCACTCTTGCTTGTGAGCAGTGCGTGACTCTAAAGCAAACAAGCGCCGTTCCAGCATGGCTATTCGGTCGAGCAACTTCCGTTCGCCTTCGCTCAACACAGCGGATGTTGCTGGCGCAGTCGTTGCGCATCGAGAGGGCGCGTGTGAGGTCTTCGCCGCATTCTCCTGCTGGGCATGAACCCCACCTTCAAACAGAAGCAAAGTTATGAGCGCGGCCACTATGTTGTTGGGCTGATGGATTTTCATATGATGAGAAGCCTCCCTGAGAGAGGTGTGACAGGCCGTCCCCGCGGCGTTGGAGCATGTGAATATGGTCGATGAGTCTATGAGTAATCACGAGCATCGTGCCTCGATGAGCGCTTGTCGCCTCTACGGTTCTCGGCGGTGCGGACGAGGCCCGTCAAGTTAGGTTTAGAATCGGGCTCGGTAGTCCAAATCCACCTGTCGTCGTCCGTCGATAGTGGGTGACGATGCTGTTTGGAACCAAGGCGGGGAGTCTCGAGTAAGCGAGGTCCAGCGTCAATGCCGGCGCTCCCGCGGCTGTTGGGCCTACGCTCCAGAAAAAAATGACGCAGCAACAGCAAACCTAATGTAAGGGCAAACACGCCAATTGTCCCAATAGTCTGAGCGCTCATCTTTCCTCGCCGTGATACCTTCGAAAAGCGCGATAAGCGAGTCCGAAGTCATCAACATGATGAGGCTAGCACCGAGCGCATAAGGGTGGCGCAAAAGGTCCATAAAATGTTTGTAAGGACCGCGAAGTATTAGAGAATGGTGTTTCTTACGCGCCCGGATTGAAGCGATAACCGATCCAGGGCTCGGTGAGGATGTAGCGAGGCGTGCTGGGGTCAGATTCGATCTTCTTTCTGAGTTGTCCGATAAAGACCCTCAGATACTCGGTTTGCTCCACGTAATTTCCACCCCACACTGCGGCGAGCAGCGTTCGATGCGTGAGCACTTTTCCCGGATGACCGATCAGATAGACTAGCAGGTCATATTCCTTAGGCGTCAGATGAACCTGGCGATTTCCGGCTGTAACGATGCGAGCTTCCAGGTCAACGCGAAAGTCTCCAGCTTCCAACACCGTCGAGGCGACGCTGGCCGTTTTTGTCTCGGGGACGCGCCGCAGCGCCGCGCGAATACGCGCAAGGAGCTCGTCGATGCCAAACGGCTTGGTGACGTAGTCGTCCGCGCCGGCGTCCAGCGCTTCAACCTTGGTCCGCTCCTCGCCCTTAACGGAAAGCACGACGATCGGCACGGGAGAAAGCTCTCGCAACCGCCGGCAGAGCTCTATTCCGTCGAGGTTGGGCATCGACAAGTCGGTGATGACAAGGTTGGGAGAGAAATCGCCAAACGTCTCGAGCGCTGACTCGCCATCGGCTGCGCTTCGGACGTCATAACCGTGACTGGTTAAGCTTCGCCGCAGTACTCGAGTGATCTGCGGTTCGTCGTCAACGATAAGAATCCGATGTTTCTCGCTCATCGTCGCTCTCAGATGGCCTTCTCGGCGTCAGCTTCGAGCAGCGGAGCGCCGGCTTCATCGTCATCTCCAAGCGGAAGCGTGAGCGTCACTCGCGTCCCTCGCCCTTCGCTCGCGCTTTCGATCCAAATGCGTCCGCCGTGAGCTTCGACGATTCCTCGCGCAATGGCAAGCCCCATCCCGGTTCCTATTGGTTGCACTCCCGAATCACCGTCGCGCATCGCGCGGAAGAACTTGTCAAACACCCTTTCGCGCAGGTCTAACGCGATGCCCGGTCCCCGGTCTTCAACTGTCAACCGCATCATGTCATCAACCTGACTGGCGCTTACCTCAATGCTCGTCCCCTCGGGCGAGTACTTGGCGGCGTTGTCGACTAACGCGTAAACAACTTCGGCGACCGCCTTGGCATCGACGCGAACGATCGGCAAATCCTTTTCGATCGAAACTTCCATCGGGTGCAAACGGGTGAGCGGCTTTGCGCGCGCGAGCGCATTCATCACGATCTCGTCAATGGTTCCCCACCTGCGGCGAAGATCGAGCTGGCCCGCCTCGATGCGCGCAAGCTCGACCATGCTTTCGACGAAACGGTTCAACCGATCCGCTTCTTCGTCGATGACTTCGAGCATCTCTCGCCGGCCTTCTTGATCGAGCACGGCGTGCTCGGTAGTCGGCCCGCGCAACTCATTGAGCAGAGTTGTGACCGATGCCTTGATCGAGGTGAGCGGCGTGCGAATGTCGTGAGTCACAGCGTCCAGAAGCGCGGACTTCAATCGCTCGCTGCGACGAAGAGCTTCCGCTTCGCTCGCGCGTTCGAAAGCTTCGCGTAGCTCGGTATATAGGCGCTCGATCTCGCGTCGTCCAACTTCGGCTTCTTCGGCTCGGCGCTTCGCCCGGGCGGAAAGTTCGCCGGCGGTGATGGCAGTGACCAAAAATGCAGCAAGGGCGACCCAATTCGCCGGTTCGGCGATGGCGAAAGTTCCGACCGGCGGCAGGAAGAAGAGGTTGAAGCAGAACACGCCGCCAATCGATGCCAGAACAGCCGGGCCTGAACCAAATCTCGTGGCCACAAACAGCACAACAAGCAATAGCGCGAGAGCGACAGTTGTGGGGTTGATATGGGTGCCGAAGAGTCTCAGTAACGCGGTAACAACGCTGATGGCCAGAATTGCCAGGACATATCGATCCGCTCGTTGAAGAACTCGCCGCATAGAACGATTATGTAACCGATAAACAACCGATACCAGTTACTTACTTCGCCATAGCGCCTTGAGATGATCACGATTCATCCGCGAGATGAAGTCGAGGCTGATTTCCTTCGGGCACACCGCTTCACACGAACCCATCACCGTGCAATTACCGAAGCCTTCTTCATCCATTGACCTGACCATATTCAAAACACGGCGATCCTTCTCGAGCTTACCCTGCGGAAGTATGTTCAAGTGAGAAACCTTTGCTGCCACAAATAGCATCGCCGATGCGTTTTTGCAGGCAGCCACGCAAGCGCCGCAGCCGATGCACGCGGCGGCATCCATCGACAGATCGGCGTCCGGTTTAGGGATCGGGATTGCGTTACCGTCAGGCGTGCCACCGGATCTCGTAGAAATGTATCCGCCGGCCTGAATCAGCCTATCGAACGCACTCCGATCCACGACCAGGTCCTTGATCACCGGAAACGAGCGTGCGCGCCAGGGCTCAATGGTTATCGCCTGACCGTCTCTGAAGTGTCGCATGTGCAGCTGGCAAGTCGTGGTCGCGGGCAGCGGACCGTGCGCGACCCCGTTTATCATCATCCCGCAAGTTCCGCAGATTCCTTCCCGGCAATCGTGATCGAAGGCAATCGGTTCTTCGCCGCGCTTGATCAGGCTTTCGTTCACGATGTCGAGCATCTCGAGAAAGGACATGTCCGGCGATATGTCATCCGCGTTGTACTCGACAAACCCTCCTTGCGACGTCGAGTCCTTTTGTCTCCACACACGCAATGTCAGGTTCATCGCTACTTATAGCTCCTTTGCGCCAGGTGAACTTCTTCGTAAACCAACGGCTCTTTGTGCAGCGCGGGCGGCGCGTCTGGTCCGCGAAACTCCCAAGCCGCGACGTAGGCGAAGTTTTCGTCGTGACGCATTGCCTCTCCGTCCGGTGTCTGGTGTTCTTCTCTAAAATGAGCTCCGCACGATTCGTCGCGAGTCAACGCGTCGAGCACCAGCAACTCGGCGAACTCCATGAAATCGGCGACCCGCCCGGCGTATTCGAGTGACTGGTTTAACTCGTTGCCATCCCCTAGCACGTTTACATCTTCCCAGAACTCCTGCCGCAACTTCGGGATCTTTTCCAGCGCTTCTTTGAGACCGGCTTCGTTGCGTCCCATTCCGCACTTGTCCCACATCAGCTTCCCCAACTCGCGATGAAATTCAGTCACCGTGCGGTTACCCTTGATTGACAGGAACTTGTTAGTCCGCGCAGTGATCTCCTCTTCGACCTTTTTGAATTCCTGATGATCGAGGGATGGTTTGGCCGGCCGCTCTGTCGCGAGATAATCGCCGATCGTGTAGGGCAGAATGAAGTAGCCGTCGGCGAGTCCCTGCATCAACGCGCTCGCGCCAAGCCGATTTGCCCCGTGATCCGAGAAATTCGCCTCGCCGATCACGTATAACCCCGGAACGTTGCTCATCAAGTTGTAGTCGACCCACAGCCCGCCCATCGTGTAATGACTCGCGGGATAGATGCGCATCGGTGTTTGATAAGCGTCTTCGCCGGTGATTCGCTCGTACATTTCGAACAGGTTGCCGTAACGCTCGCGAATCACATTCAGACCGAGACGCTCAATCGCGTCGGCGAAATCCAGAAAAACGCCGCGCCCGCCCGGGCCAACGCCACGGCCTTCGTCGCATACTTCTTTTGCGGCTCTTGATGCGATATCGCGCGGCGCCAGATTGCCATAAGCCGGGTACTTGCGCTCGAGAAAGTAATCGCGTTCTTCTCTTGGGATTTCGTTTGGCGTGCGGTGATCGCCCGAGCGTCTGGGCACCCACACACGCCCGTCATTGCGGAGTGATTCGGACATCAAGGTCAGTTTCGACTGATGATCGCCGCTGACAGGGATGCAGGTCGGGTGAATCTGGGTGTAACAAGGATTTGCCATCAGCGCGCCCCGTTTGTAGGCCCGCCAGATCGCGGTGACATTGCAACCCTTGGCGTTGGTTGAGAGGAAGAACACATTGCCGTAACCGCCGGTCGCAAGGACTACTGCATCCGCTGCGTGTGAGCTGATTTCTCCGGTTACCAGATCGCGGACCACGATTCCTTTTGCGTGGCCGTCGATCACCACCAGATCGAGCATTTCAGTGCGCGGGAACATCTTCACTCCACCGGCTTCGATCTGTTTGGCAAGCGCTTGATAGGCGCCGAGGAGCAGTTGCTGGCCGGTTTGCCCGCGAGCATAAAAGGTCCGCGAAACCTGGGCGCCGCCAAACGAGCGGTTCGCAAGGTATCCGGAGTACTCGCGCGCAAACGGCACTCCTTGTGCGACGCACTGGTCGATGATGTTGACGCTGACCTCGGCCAGGCGATAGACGTTTGCTTCGCGGGCGCGAAAGTCGCCGCCTTTTATCGTGTCGTAGAACAGACGGTAAACGCTGTCACCGTCGTTCTGATAGTTCTTTGCTGCGTTAATCCCGCCCTGCGCGGCGATCGAATGCGCTCGACGCGCGCTGTCCTGAAAACAAAAGCATTTGACCTTATAGCCAAGTTCCGAGAGCGTCGCTGCGGCCGAACCGCCGGCGAGCCCGGATCCGACTACGATCACATCAAACTTTCGCTTGTTGGCGGGGTTAATCAGTTTGATGTGGTTGCGGTGTCTGCTCCACTTATCGGCGAGCGGTCCCGCTGGAATTTTCGCGTCAAGTTTCATAATGCCAGTTCCGATAATCCCCCAACCGGCAGGTTGGGGATATTTCACTCCAGCCTACGGCGAGGGGCCGACGACTCGATCAAGTAATCCCCCAACCAGGAGGTTGGGGATATTTCACGCCAGCCTACAGCGGAACAGCCCGCGCGACTCGCCGAATAACTCCTCAAGCTCATCGAACTCACGGCTATTTTCTCATCTCACATAGCCTGACATGATCGCGATGGGAATCGAACAATTGCCGACAAAAATCACAAACGCCGACACCTGCGCAAAGCGATTGAACGAGGCTACAGTGGTCTTTCTCCTAATACCCAACGATTGGAACAGGCTCGAGACGCCGTGGCTAAGATGCAAACATAGCAGGCCCATGGAAACGATGTAGAACACGGAGACATACGGGTTGCGAAAGCCCTCAACCACCATCTGATAGACATCGTGTTGACCGAGCGGGTCCTGAAGATCCGCAAAGTCGGGATTTGTCACTCCAAGAGTGAAGTGCATCAGATGATAAACGATAAACGCGAATATGATCAGCCCGCTAACCAGGATCGTCCTCGACGCGAAAGTGGCGATGGGTTTTCCCTCGGCATAGTTTTGCGGTCGCGCGGCTCGATTCTCTGCTGCTAGCTGAAGCGCGGATATTATGTGAAGCATGGTAATAATGAGCAGACCGACTCGCGCGGTCCACAGCAGCGCGGGTTTGGAAGCGAGCAACGCCGCGTACGTATTCATCGCTTCGCGTCCGAGATATACCTGGAGATTGCCAGCCATGTGAACGATCACAAACAGGAACAGCAGAAGCCCGGTGATCGCCATGACGTACTTTTTCCCAAGTGAAGAATGATAGGCGCGCGAGAACAGGTTCATCAAAAGATCCTTAAGCGGTGCATCAGCTGATCGTCGACCGGAACCGCGTCGATGACACTACTTTAGAAGGTGACAATAACAAGGAGGGCTTAGGATGTAAAATTCAAAAGATTTAGTTTGGTCATTAGCGCAGCTTCACGAGCGCCTGACGGAATTGGGGGTTACGCGCCCGCCCCAAATAGGGGGTTCCTTGACACTGTCAATCACCGGTCTCATGCTGGGTGCCATTGAGATGATTAATCGGCACGACAATTACTAGTCTAAGCGGAGGTCGCGTGAAAAGACTATTGCTGCTCAGCTTCTTGATCCTGGCTCTGATCCTGGCGTTTCAGCAGAAGTCGGAGCTTTATTCAGACTCCCAGATTGCAAAACAATCAAGCGTCAACCAGTCAGGCTCAAGGTCTGGGCGACACAAATCGGTGGGAAAATTCGAGCCGGTCCAAGCGAATGAACTGCAGGCGGCTTCCGAAAGGGCGCTCAAGCTCATTCAGCAATCACAGGTTGTCTGGTATCAGAAGGAGAGCTGCACATCTTGTCATCACCAGCTCTTGCCGGAGATTCCGATCAGGCTGGCTCGCGAGCGTGGCGTTCCCGTTGATGAGAACGTTGCGCGAGCAACCACGGCCAATGCCTTCGCGTATTTGAAAGATCTTGATAGCGCGCAACAAGGGTACGATTACATAGACGTGCTGTTCGACGGTTGGGCGCTGGTGGCTGCCAGGTTTGCCGGAGTGAAGCCAAATCTGACCACATCCGCAAGCGCTCAATTCATTGCCTCACGCCAGCTCCCCGACGGCAGTTGGCCGACGGTTGATTCGCGCCCTCCTCAATCGCATAGTCTTTTCACGACAACCGCCGTCTGTACGCAAGCCATTCGGAACTATATGCCTCCACAGTTCAAAAACGAGGCCCAGACCAGAATAGCCCGAGCTCGCCAATGGCTGATCAAAGCGCTGCCGGCTACGACTGAGGATCGTGTTTTTCAACTTCTCGGATTGCATTGGACGGGTGCTGATAATGTCGCTCGAGGCAACGCTGGCAGACAACTACTGGGGCAGCAACGCGAGGACGGCGGGTGGTCTCAGTTGCCAGCGATGGAGAGCGACGCTTACGCTACCGGCGAAGTTCTGGTCGCGCTCCACGAGGCGGCGGGGGTCTCGTCGAGTAATCCTGCCTACCAGCGCGGATTGCGCTTCTTATTAAAGACTCAGCAATCCGACGGTTCGTGGCGCGTCAATTCGCGGCTGCATCCACCCGCGCCTGTAAGCCCTCCTTACTTCGAAACCGGTTTTCCCTATGGGCACAGCCAGTTCAGCTCGGCTATGGGAACGAGCTGGGCAGCGGCGGCATTATTACATGCACTCCCAATGAAACCGGGGCAAGGACTGAAGCCGCCCTCGCTGGATGTCCCGACCGCTGAACAAGCGGATTGGGTTCAGGTTGCGCTGAACGGAACCGCAGCCGACTTGAAAAAGTTGCTCGATGCCGGAATGAATCCCAGCTCAAAAACGGCAACAGGGATGACGGCCCTAATGTTCGCAGCGCGTGATCTCGAGAAAGTATCGCTTCTGATCGAACGCGGAGCTGATGTTAACGCCCGGGCGGCTACCGGCATTAATGCTTTGATGATCGCCTCCCGATACCGCGGGAACGCGCCAGTGGTCGGCCAGCTGCTCAAAAAAGGCGCCAAGCCGAATGCCGAGAAGGGTGTGGAGATTCGTAATGATGCTTCGGCGATGTTTTTCGCAGTGATGTCAGGAGACGCCGAAACTATAGGGATTCTCCTGGACGCCGGTGCAAAAATGGATCGAATGAAAATTCTGGGGAGGTTTCCGTTCAGCCCGTTGCTCTACGCAACCTTTACCGGCGACGCCGACCTGGTCGAGTACCTGATTGGCAAGGGTGGGAATCCGAACGAAGTTGATGATGACGGGATCTCAATTCTTGGATGGGCGGCGGTTGCTAACCATGCCCGCACGGTTCAGGCACTGATTACCAGGGGCGCCCGGGTGAACCACGTCGACAAGTACGGTATGACTCCCTTGCTATACGCCACTTCAATCGATTACGGCGATACAGTAGTGATTGGAAAGCTGATCGCCGCGGGAGCCGATCTGACCGTAAAAACTAAGGAGGGCTTGACGGCTCTGGAGCTGGCGAAGTCCTATCGTCATCAGGCGCAGGCCAACTTGTTGCACGGCAAACTTGGCGCCGTTCGTTGAGGCGTCGCCGACTCCTGGGAGCGCCGACATCCTGCCTGGCTTATCTCGCCATAAACATCTTCGCTAGATCAACAGTGCCAAGCAGCACGCAGGATGCCGGCGCTCGCTCCCCCAGGGATCCCTTATTGACCGGGACCAGTGCAGGCCCCCGGTTCTGCATGCGGGATAGAGCTAAGGTATGTGTAGATCGCAAGAATGTCGCGGTCGGTCATATTCCTAAAAATCGGCCAGGGCATCACTTGCAATATCTCGTCAGGATCGTCGGGGTCGTGGCCGGTTCGGATCAGTTCGAGATACTCTTCGAAGTCCAATCCGGCCGGTTTTCCGTTCGCATCCGGCGTTATGTTGGCGGAGATGATCGGTCCGAAGGGGACACCTCCAGCCAGGTAGTTTGTTGCGTTGATCTGGCCATCACCACCCTGAAACGGATTATGTCCGGCTGCATACGTTGGGCACGAATGACAATCAGCGCAGGCGGCCTGCGCGTTGACAATGTAGCTTCCAAGACCCACCAAATCCCGATCGCGGTTTCGGAAGGTGAGGTTAACCGGGGCAATCTCCAGGCCCTGTTGGATCCTCTTCTTCTCGGCCTTGGCTCTCTCATCTCCCTGGTCATTGTTTTGGCCAGTCGATGAATTCGTCAGGACGGTAACCAGGACGAATGCCGTTAGAAGGACAGCGATCTTCATACTCCGGTTCATAACTTTCTCCTTGAGTTGAAACTAAAGCGAGCCCACCTTAATCTGCGACCAAGCCTGCGGAGCAAAAAGTATTCCCGCGCAAGGTCGACATTTTGCGCCGGCAACCTGTCTGAAAGGCGATTCAAAAGGGATGTGCGGTCAAGTATCAAGTCTTACTTATCGTTTGGCTTGAGTATTCGTTTACGAGGAAGGCGACTGTTTTGAAGACGCGTAAAAATGTCCACAAACACATGCATCGCCCTGTTCGAATACAGCTAAAAAAAGACCTTATTCGCGATCGTGGAATTCAAGATCCACGCTTCTGAATGGAGACTTGTGCCCGACGCGTTTTGGTTCGACTCTCTGCTAGAATGACGCGGTGCCAGAACTCCCTGACATCGCCGCTTACATCGAAGCTCTACAGCCGCGAGTGCTAAACCAGCCTATCCAGGAAATTCTGGTGACGAACCCTTTTCTATTGCGGTCGGTGGATCCGCCGTTAAGCGAAGCATGGGGAAAGCAAGTTATCGAACTTCGGCGGCTCGGTAAACGAATTGTGTTTGGCCTTGAAGAGGATCTCTTCCTGGTGATCCATTTGATGATTGCCGGGCGCTTCCACTGGAAACCGAGCCGCCAAAAAGTTAACCGCCAAACGCTCGCGCTCTTTGTTTTTCCTTCGGGAACGTTGATGCTCACCGAAGCTGGTTCTAAGAAGCGGGCTTCGATGTACTTTGTCCGAGGCGATACGCTGGCCGCACACGACCCGCAAGGTCTTGAAGTCCTCGATGCTGATTTCGGAAGTTTCGCGTCTCGATTGACGGCCGAGAATCACACGCTGAAGCGCGCTCTTACGGATCCGCATAGCTTTAGTGGAATCGGTAATGCTTATTCGGATGAGATCCTGCATGCAGCAGGACTGTCGCCTCTCAAGCTAACGAAGCGTCTGGACGAAACTGAGATTCGGCGTCTCTACGACGCGACGCGGTCGACGCTTCAGTTTTGGATAGACAAACTGTGTAAAGAAGCGAGGGAAGCGTTTCCGGAGAAAGTAACTGCATTTAGACCAGAGATGTCGGTTCACGGCCGCTACGGCAAGGCATGCCCCAGGTGCGGTACGCCCGTTCAGAGGATTGTCTACGCGGCGAACGAGGCAAACTACTGTCCTTCGTGTCAGACGGGCGGACGGTTGCTTGCCGACCGTGCTCTTTCGCGCTTGTTGAAGGAGGACTGGCCGCGAACTCTAGAGGAGCTCGAGCAAGTCAAAGAGCAAAGGGCGACGAGGAGCTAAGGGCAAAGGGCAAAGGGCAAAGGGCAAAGGGACTCTTGGCTCTTAGCTCTTTGCCCTTCGCCCTTTGCTCTTTTACTTTTGGACCAGAAACTCGACCGACCTGCGGAATTCGCGATTGGACTTATCCTTGACCTCGACGCGCAACGCATAAAAGCCTGGTTCCAGATCCAGGTTTACCTGGCCGCCTATTTCGATACCCCGGTTATCCTTTCCCACCATTCTGGAGGACACAGGCTGTGGTTCGCTTTCGTAAATGACTTTGTCGTTCAGGGCTATCTCCGAACGAATCGTTAGATCTGACGCGACGCTCGACGGAGCGTTGTAGAGCATCAGGTAATAGACGAGCATACTGCCAGTCTTGTAGGTCTTGATCGCGTCCAGTTGTTGTAGTCCACTCACCGGCTGTTGCGACTCGCTTGCGGTTGTCAGAAGGACGCTGCTCAGTTCCAGCTTTCCCTTCGCGAGATCGGGAACTTCAACCGACGCGTTTGCTGTTCCGATATTCTCGGTTTCAGCCTCAAGCGCTCCGATGCGCACCTGATAGGAGCCGGGTTTTAATTCCATTCTCTTTGTGTAGCTGAATCCGGAATTCTTTACTTCGCTCAGGCGATCGCTGGGCACGCCGCCTTTTATCTTCTCGATAAAACTAGTTACCAGTTTTCCGGCGCGATCGTAGATGGTACCCGCGACCTCGAGCGCGAGCGTTGAGCGGTCACCCATCTCGTGGTATGTCAGGCGTCCTCCGTCTATCACAAGCCTGATGGACACCTGAGCCTTGTCGCTTTCGACCTCGAGGTAATGCGCAGAGGCGCTGACATTGAGTCCGGTTTCTGGTATCGGGCGGGCTATAGCGTCAAACAATCGCTGCTGAGGGGATTTGGCAGGGACTTTTTGGGCCTTTGCGATGTCCGACGGCAGATATCCCTTCTGAGTTCTAACGGTGTATTCTGGATGTCCCTTGACTTGCAAAACAATATCGCGGAAACCCTGGCCGTCAGTCGTAGGGTAGTAGGCGAGAGCATAGTATACGTTGTTGCCTTCGAAGCTCTTTTTGAGAGCCCAGTTCAGGTCGTTTGTTCTGAAGAAGACATCGCCGCCGGTGTCCTTGGCGATTGCGTTCATTCCGTCCAGCTCGTCTTTCTCCGACGACGACGCGTAACGGGCGATCCGGCCCTGGAGTCCCGGATCGAATGATCCATACGCGGGCCCGCGTCTCGAAGCGTCGATCTCCAGGGGTGCCTGTAGCCCCCTGGAGTTTATCGAAAACACCACCGTTCCCGAACGAACCGCCCTGCTGATTGCTTGCTGCAGATCGAGACTTTCGACGTTGCCGCGAGAGTCAAGCAGCGAGAACCCGTCCGAAAAGAAGAACATCAGTCGCTGCCCGGGCGCTTTGGCCATCAGCTCGGTTGCCGCCCTGAACGTCCCGAGAATGCTGTTTCGCTTGAAGCTGGCCTGAGCCAACACCTCGCCCGCCCTCGCCAACGCCATCTGTTTGAGCACCGACGGAGACAGCATTTCGGGATTCAGCCCTTCTTCGCTCTGGAGGACTTTGATCGCGAGGTTGATCGCATCCGGATTCTCGCGCCTGACGTCAGCCGCCAGAGCCGGCGAAAAGTAGCTGTTGTTTGCCGAAGATCCCCATGCGGCAATTCTTCCCACATAATATCGCAGCAGGTTACGTTCTCGCGTAAAGCGGGCTGGAATGCCTTCCATGCCTCCGCTTGTCACGATCATTACCGCGTCCTGATCCGTAATTTGTTCGTCGATGAACTTCCTTAAGCCCTGTTTTACTCGCAATAGATTTGGCCCCGCCATATTGATAGTATCCACGAACAACAGTAGTGATCGAGCGGGTTCTGCGGCAGGCGGCGGTGGTTCGCCCGGTACGACATTGGCAATGTTTACGCGCTGCGAAATCGACAGCGGACCTACACGTTCCTCCTCGAAGGAGCTTATGTCCTGCAATCGTCCTTTCTCGCGAAGCTCAAAATCTTCTTTCTTCAAACCCTGGACAAGGATTCCCTGGCGGTCGGTAACCACTGCGCGAAGTTCAACCAGAACCGTTTTGAGCTCGACCACCCAATCCTGCTCAGCCTTCTTTTTCTGGTCCTGGGCGTGGCTGGCGCCCGTCGAAAGAACGAGCAGACTACTTAGAAGCAGGCAAGTTACATCTTTCATCGTTTCTCTCCGGACGATACAGATTAAGTCGATCGTCGTCCATGAAAACGATCCGCTGGGGTGCTTAGTGTAACCGACGTTTTGTACGAATCAAAGTATTAACGGTTCACCGATAGTCGATGCTTCACAGGCTGAAATCTATCAAGCCACCCGAGAGCTTCCGAGCAAGCGCGACACCCACCCCGACAACTCGCTCTGAGGTCTCAATCGGCCGGCTGCCCTGCCTTGTTTCCAGGAACCCGGGTTCTGCGAGCACCCCGAGCCGGACGCGTCCGTCTTCTTCGATGAGCACGATGTCGCCGGCAAGCGGCTCCCGGCCCTCAGCGCAAAGCACGATGTCCCCTTCAAGCAAGCTCTTATCGGGCCATGAGCCGTTAACCATCACGCATTCGTAGTCTGCTTCCGGGATCCCCAACACTTTTACGATGACGTCCTCGTCATCTGCGTAGACCTGCAGACGCCGCTTTTCGTGCGAGGGTATGTTTTGATCTTTTTCCAATTGTTTATCTAACGTGATGAGTGAAACGTGAAGCGTGATGCGTGATGCGTGAAACAATCCGCACTCGTTACTTTTCTCGCATCACGTTTCAATCCAATTTCACTCATCACGTTTCACGCATCACGTTTCCTTCTCACTTCATTCTACCCGCGGCCTTTGTGAGCGGGCGGGCGAGCAGTTCCGCGTTCTCGCGGTACAATTCGAGATCGGCCGTCAGCCGTTCGCTGGTAGCAAACAGCCAAAGCGGGTACAGATCCAAAAAGATCTCTTGCGCCACATCCAGGAAAGCGCGCCGCGCAACAATACGATCCCCGGGCTTGAAGTGCTCGCCTACGGTAAACCCCTCAAGGTTCACCCAACGTCGCGCGGTTTTTGGCAGCGGCCATTTCGTGACCTTCCCATCTTCGCCACCCGCAAGTTCCCAATACGATTCGGATATTCCGCGCTCGTCAAGGTAACGCTGAAATGAACGCAAATTCCTCTTTATCGTCTCTTGTATGGGTCCATTACCCTGTTCTCGATGACCTCCGGGATAAAACCCGATAGAGATGCCGTGCGGGTAGATGCCGGCGTAGAGCAAGGCGGTGTTCCACCACTTCTGACCGCGACGCGAAAAGCCGACATAGATAACCGGACGATAGGGCGGCCGATTCTTATGGAACCGCATATCGTTGCTTATTCTACTGATGGTACGTCCAACGCGTGCCTCCGTTTCGATGTCCTCGTTTAGCATATGGAGGATCGGGCCGAGTTCAGCGACGAAGGCTTTGACTGGTCCGAGAACCGCGCTCTCGTATTCGTGGCGGTGCTCATCGAACCACGGTTTGTTGTTGTTTTCGGCAAGACCGGACAGGAACTGAAATAACGTCGCCGAGAAACCATCAAAGCGGTCTCGATTCATGCGGCGCCCCTTTAGTCACAACAATTGCATCGTGGATATTGCCATAATCCGGGCTGAGCTTACGGGCTCAATATGACCGCTGTCAACCGCAGTCATATGGTGCGCGAATCGAGAATCGCAAGCCCGGCACCGCCCAGTCTTGCTCCCCGAACGTGAATTCCTTAGACTGAGCAAGAATGTCCGAGCCGTCCTATATTCAAATGCTCCAGACCGGTGAACTCGAGTCGCGTGTCGAGCGATTGATGGAGATGCTGCGTGTTTGCCGGATCTGCCCTAGAGACTGTGACAACAATCGGTTGGATAACGAAGTCGCCGCCTGTTACTCGGGCCTTCTGCCGATCGTTTCTACGTACACCGCTCACTTTGGCGAAGAACCTGCATTGGTAGGGACTCGCGGGGCGGGCAACGTCTTTTTGGGGCTGTGCAATCTTCGCTGCGTTTATTGTCAGAATTATCAGATAAGCCAAACATTCAAGCTGCAACGCGCAAATGAGATCTCGTTTGACCGGCTTGCGGAGATTTTTCTTGAGCTTCAGTCGCAGGGTTGCCACAACATCAACTGGGTTTCGCCGACTCACTTTGCCCCGCAACTGGCGAAATCGCTGCTGATCGCCGCGCGACGAGGGTTAAGGTTACCGGTCGTTTACAATACTAACGCCTATGACTCTGTTGACGTGCTCCGGTTGCTGGAAGGAATCGTCGCTGTCTATCTGCCGGATCTCAAATACAGTGACGACGAAGCAGGTCGCGAGTATTCAAAGGTGGTGGAATACGTGCGACACTCGCGCGCCGCTATTAAGGAAATGTACCGCCAGATGGGCGATCAGCTCGAGTACGATGAGAACGGTTTACTGCGCCGCGGGTTGATCATTCGCCTGCTTGTGCTACCCAACGATATTGCCGGAATCTCTGAATCGCTTCGCTGGATACACACCGAATTATCGCCAAATGTGGCGGTCAGCTTGATGGCGCAGTACTTCCCGACCAACAAGGTTGAACTGGAGCGCTATCCGCTTATCTCGCGCAAGATTCGTTGGAGCGAATGGCTGACGGCGATCGAACAAATGGAATCGCTGGGCATGAATGAAGGCTGGCAACAGGATTATGACTCCGCTGCCGAATACTACCGCCCCGACTTTGGGGACGCTCAGATGCCGTTCAAGGACATTCTCGATTTCCAGCGCGATCAATCGTGAGCTATCGAACTCTTACCTGGGTCTCGGTCTAAGTTGACCGCCCGCCTGGAGCCACGCCTTCCAGCCGCCCTTTAGTACCCGAACCCGCTTAAAGCCGTTGGCGATGAGCGACCGTGCACCGATAATTGCCGCCTCGTCAGCCGGGCACTCACAGTAGGTTATTACCTCTCGATCGCGTGGGAACTCCCTCAACCGGTATACGACTCTTCGTACTTTTGCGTGCACCGCTCCCACTATCGTTTTGTCGGCGCTAGCGTACGCAGTCGGTCCGCGGAGATCGACGATAGACACCGGCTCTTGATTAGCGATCTTAGTCTTTAGCTCTTGCGGCGCTATGAACTCGATTGGGGTCTGCTCCTCCGCTTTGGGCTTGGGTTTCAAGCCGAAAGGTCCTTGCGCAGCGAACGACAAAGCCTCGAATGCTAACGCCAAAGCAATCGCCAAAACACCAACACACCTTTTGTTGCTCATACAGTTCCTCACACAAAGCAGATCGCGCGAAACGCGCGCACCTGCCGCCGCGAGTTATCGAACTCAACTCATTTTGAGGCGCGGCAGCGAATTCAGCTCCATCATTCGATATCATTCAGGTCCGCGCTATTTCATACCGGACATCCGCGAGTGAACGGCCACGGGTGCCGGTGAATAGTTTTTGGGATCGTACCAACCGTAAATCCCGCCGCTAAAATGAAGAAAGCCAGACTGACCAATAAGCGTCTGCTGGATCAAGTCCCCGTGAATCGTCGGGAACGGCCTTATTCCACTATAAGCCTTGACCGCGTCCTTAAGCGGGAGCGTTCGCAATTTGGTGCCGACTACGTCTCTCAGCAGGTGAGTCTGGGTGGCATCCGGATCGTGCCAGCCCTTCGGTCCGTTTCCGTGAATGATAGCCATCAAGACGTCGTTCTGTTCAAAGCGAATGGTCTGTCCAGATGCGGGATTGTTAGAGGACCTGGCGGCCACTGACAACACTCTGGATTTTGGAAGCAGCAAATCTTTTAACGGCTCCCGGGCGATCCAATTTGGGAACTCCTGATTGAGGTCTGATAGATTGGCTGCCACCGGTTTGACAATGACGGCGAGGTCCTGGGATAGGTCGCCGTTGAAATCACCCACCAGAAAACCAGGCGATCGATCCTGGTCGATCGCTACAGCGCTTTTGAATATTCGTTCGACGGCTTTTCTGACGTCTTCCGTTGTGGGCGGTGGAAGTTCTGGGTTTTGGGTCGGCTGCGTTGGTTGACTCGCAGGTTCAGTTGGTGGAGGTACCGCATCCTGCTCGGCTACCGGCTTAGCCTCCGGCGGTTTTGAGCAACCAAATAAGATCACCGATGCTGCGACGATAACAAACAGCCATAGCAATTTGTTGAAATCTTTTCTGGCAAGCATCTCAGTCCTCCTGAAAGCAGAGGCTCGTCTCGCCGTTTTGCCAGACGAGCCTCTCCGAACAGACCGCTCCGGCAACATCCTTGGTGTTTACCTCGGACGTGTCAGAGCGACAGTACAAACGCGATGAGTTGATTCTTTTGGGTAGTGCTCAACGCGTTGAAGTTGTTTCTTGCAGTTGCCGCTTGACCACCATGAACCTGAATGCTGTCGAAGATGGTGTTGGTGTTACCCTGCATCATAAATCGGTTCTTTGTGCGAACCCCCCACAGCGCGATTGTCGTTGTTGCGAACCTGTCGTTGACACCAGGTTCTGCGCCGATTCCCCCGCTGGTGCCGATGTTGTGCAGCGCAAAGTCGCTGAACGGACGGATGATCTTGTTGCCAAGCGCCGCCGGTACGACAAACGCGCCGCCGTTTATTATCGTGCCAGCTAATGCGGTAGTGAACTGAGGCGTATGGCACACGGCGCAGCCGATTGAAGTGAACAGAGACTGTCCAGCAGTAACATCAGCATTGATTGGCCCTCGACCGGGAGCTCTTAGAGCCCGCTGGAAAGCAGCGAATGCTTCGACGTCGTCGCCATCGTCCTCCGGGTCAGTGCAGGGCCCGTCGCAGCCGTTGTCGAATGGCGCAGCCGACTGCCCGAGGATGTTATTGTCGTTCGGTTGCAACGGGCTGGTAATCCCCATCTCGTTCAAATACGCATCAGCGGAAAAGGATACCAGGCTGGCGTGTTGGGATTTGTGGCCGAACCGACCGATTCGAGTCGCCGGCGCGGCCTCGAGGACAGTCACCGTCCGTAGCTGACCGCGTTGGGCGGCGGGCTGAGCGGCCACGTTGTTTTGTAGCGTTTGATTAGCAATGGCTTCAACGAACCCATCGCCGAGCACCGTTCTGGTGGACCGGAATTCAGTGGCGGTTAGCCCGGTATTGGAGTGCTCCTGGGCTCCTGGAGCAATGCTCCGGTCTTGAAGAAGGGTCTGGCCGCCCGGCGGCGCAGAAAAGACGCCAAAGCTGACGCTACCGGCCCTGAACTCGTTGATCTGGCTAACGTGGCCGGTGACTGGAGCCTGATGGCAACTCGAGCAAGCTACGTCGTTGTACGTCGGCCCAAGTCCTTCGTCTACCTCTTCCCGTTGCTCGAATATTGCCTTGTTGTCGCGGAACGAGCGCAGCGGTACGGCGGGGTTGGTGCATTCATCAACCGGAGCACCAAGGGTACCGAACCCGTTGAAGAGGTCGTCGTCTTCCTCGCGAGCATCCATCTGTGTTGTCGGAGCGTTTGTTGCGGCTTGGCCTTCGACGGAACTCGTATAGGTAAAAGGCAAAACGAGAGCCGCCGCGAACAACAGCAGAGCAGAAATCTTTAGGGTCTTCATTTAGAAGGTTCTCCTTTCAAGTCCTGGATCGAGGGACAATCCAGGCACACTCCTAGTTATCTGCCTACGCAGTTGCGTGTGATTATGGACAACTCTATCCCTGAGACCTACGGCTCGATCTCTCCGGCCTTCTGCTGGGTCAGAGCTCACGCAGACACGAACCCTGCGTGTCATTGTAATGTCTTTTTTGCAAGCGAGGAATACCTCAAAGTGTAACAATCATCCCACTTTGGCGACATCTCTCTGAGGCACGCCGAATGTATGCCTTATCGCATTAAATGTCAACAAAAAAAATAACCAAATTCTGACCTCTAATTTTTGTCTAAACTGATTTTGATCGCATCCCGGTTCTCACCCGCTTCCACCCCCTCCCGGTCTGTACTCGGACGCCAGACCTATGAATGAAACCTGCGCAACCCCATCGGCGCATCGACTCTGTCGTACTCTCGGTTAGTCGAGAAGTTGCGAGGTGTTACCCGCGAGATCTTGACGCATTGAGACCCTCGGCACTTGGGATCGTCCTAGTCCCTCAATTAAGCCCCGCTGACGCGAGCCACCTCGCTAAAACGTCCCATCGGCTCTCGCCAAACTTTACTCAGGCGATTTATGTAAAGTTTATCTAACCCTTTTGAGTTGGGGATTGTGGTGAAGTGGAGTTTAATAATCAGCGATCTTGTTCGTAATGACGGTTGAAATGGGGCCTAAAAAAACCCACGCAAAACTCAAAACTCGTGCTAGAATAAGTCTATGAAATGCCCAAAGTGCTTTAACCCCCTCCGACGGGTAGCCTCCACCGAGGATTCGGTGTGGTTTACTTGCCCGTTAGGTCACAGATTCCATTCAGAGACAGGAAGCGGCATTAGTGATTCGGAAGGTCACCGCTACGCTGTTTCGGAGTGAGTAGAGCGGCTCGTCCTCGGGGTGAAGTGCTCCGGGGACAGCCGTAGGGATTCTTATCGCTTACGTCCGCCTGCTGATTGGTTTGTATTTACGCCTTCGATAGGCACTTATTGTCTTTCATTCAACCGTCTGTTACTCAAGGTGAGTCAGCCCTCATGTTTTTCCTGTAGAGACTTTCCGCTGAACGGATTAGCTGATAGAATCGCCTTAACCCGGCTCGGGATTGTTTTAAGGGCGCCGGGCGAACGGTTCACAGGCAGCGTACAAGCATAGTTACCAAGTGGGAGCGCAGGGGTCACGTGTATTCGTGCGTCGATGTAGATTCATAGTAAAAAATACAGCGAACTAATATCTGGTAAGGGGAAAAACGAATGGAAAGGCGAGCGACTCAAGAGAGTTTGCTGGAACTGATCGACAGCGGACAGTTCCTTGCGGCAGAAGAGATTTTTTCGGAACGCAGAACAAATGAGCCAATGGAGATGGTCATTCGCTCTGAGGTCGCAATGTACTTCGACAGGCTTGGGGACGCCACGGCGCTGCTTGAAGAAGTTGCTCCCGGAATTGCCGACATTGCCGTAGCCGCACGTTTCTCACTAACCAGGGGCCGCCTCGCGCTTGCGCTCGGAGACCCGCAGCAAGCGGAAACCCAGCTTCAGTCTGCCTACCACTTCTATCACTTTTTGAACGATTCTTTTGGAGTCAGCAGAGCACTATTGAATCTGGCGAGATTCGCTCGAGGCCGCGGGAAAATCGATGAGGCGGCCGCAAATCTCGAGGCTGCGCAAACCGGTATTAAGGGGCGCACCAGCAAACGCACCGAGTATTTGCGCGGAGTCATCTCTACTGAACAGGCTGCCGCCGAAAGCGACCGGGGCGAGATCGAACAAGCGGCCCAGACGTATTCGGAAGCGATGCGCTTGCTTAAGAATCATGAGAAAGGTCGCTACTACGCGCGCGCTCTGGTCGGCATGGCTGATCTTAAGTGCGCGCTGGGCGAATTTCAGGATTCACTCGAAATCTATAAGGAAGCCGTCACAGTGTTGGAGCGGTATGATCTTCGAAGAGACCTTGCTGAAACTAAACTGAAACTCGCCCGCGCACTGGTCAGGCTGCAGCGATTGGAGCGGGCGGAAAAGCTCGCCGAAGAAAGCCGCGAGTTGCGACGGGGAGATCCGGCGGGCGAGAGCGACGCTATGGCGCTGCTCGTGCTGGTGGCTCTCCAGCGCAACGAGCTTGAAGGAGCGAGCGAACGAGCGCTGGCGGCGGTTGCGTCGAGTGATCAAACATCTTCGATCGAGAGTAGAATCCGCGCGCGCCTGGCGCTCGGGCTTGTAAAACTCGCGGAGCGGGAGTTTAAGGACGCGACCGATGCGCTTGGGGCCGCGGCGGAAATGGCTCGAAATACCGTTGGAGCCCCGGCGCGAAGGCTCGAGCTTGAAGCGACCGTCTACCTTGCCGAAGCGTTTCATAACGTCGACACCCGCGCGGGGCGAAACGAACTCTTGCGAGCCAGCGAATTGCTTAACGAAGTCGAGGATGCTTTTCTTGGTGATGAGTTCAATCGAGTGTCCGCCAAATACGAGGAGCAAATCGTCTTCACCGATGACAATCGCCTCGTGTTTGACGGGAATCAACTACCTCGCTGGCAGGAAGCGAAACGAACGCTTGAAGGTTTTCTGCTTCGCAACGCTTTACGCCAAACCAACAATAGCCTGACACGCGCAGCCCGCAAATTGGGTGTCTCAAAGGTGCACGTGCACAACCTGAAAAAGAAGCATGGGATCTAGCCCGTCGATTCGCCCAGGTTGATCAGCGCGCGCCGAAGCTTCGTGTGGCGCTGAAGCATCCGTGCATATTGTGATTCATCTCTTCCGCTCTTGGCGCGGATGATCCTTACCAGCTCCATTTTGTCCGTAGAACTCCAATCAGCCAGATTGGAGATCAATCCGAGAACCAGCGCGAGATCCTCAAAGGCGGCGTATCCTTTTTCGCCTCTGCGCGGCAACCCACTCCCGAGTATGTCCGCAACTTGTTTTACCGACGCCGCTCGAATTTTTTCGGCGTCCCCCTCGAAGTCTCTAGACATCCGCCGCTGGACTGCGAGCCCCAGATTTCGAATCGCGAACCGATCCCAGTCCCCGCGCGGGGTGCCGGGCGCCTCGTAAACGATGCTCGCCGCTGAAAGAAGCCTCAGCACCTTGGGCGGCGTACGATAACCTGGATTGGCGGCGATCTTTCGCTCCTCACGCGCCATCAGTTTGGCAAGATCGGGGCGCGTTGGCCTAAACCCTAGTTTTCGGTAAAACCAAAAGGCGCCAGAGTCGATCGCCTCATCGTTGTTGTGGCCGATCTGATAAGGGTCGATCGAAATGCAAGTGACCCCGACCAGTTGATGCAGCAGCCGAAGCACCCTTCCGTAAACCCACGCCGACTCTCCCTCGCGAAATGTGTAGAAAGTATTGAATCCGATCTCCATTCGCTCGCAAATCGTGATTCCCTCGATGTAGTTGATCGGGACTCCATTCTTCAATGTAAATCCAGCGTGATAAGCCCGTAAGGGCAAACGACGCTCGAGCGGCAAACCCCAGAGAAAAATTTCGACGCCACGTCCGGCGTCTGCGCGCACAACGCTATTCGGATCGCCATGCGTAATGCCATATAGCTCGCGATAACGAACCGTCGTCGTTTCGCGAAGCGTGTCCTGCATCATCTTGCCCTGCGACGACGACAACTTTTTCAAGTTAAAAGGCGGCGATTGAAATTCGTGATCCAGCGAAACATCGTTCCGTCTAATGAGCGGCCCTTTATGATAGAAGACCTTTCGTGGGCGCCGCTTGTTCCGAGTGCGCGACGCCCGCGACTCGCCAAGATCCCATCGAATACGAAGCCCAAGCGAGTCGTAGAGTTCCGCCTTTTGCCGGATGTCCAGACTCAGTTGCTCGAAACGTTGAATCAACCACGAAAGCCGTCTTCCCCCTTGTGTCGCCTGGTCGATCCAAGTGATGTATGGGATGTTAGCTTCGACGAGCGAATCTTCGTACAGCAGCGGAAGAAAGCGTGGCATCGTTGCCCCGAGGCGCTCCGGATGTTCAGGCTCATTCCAATAGGCATCGACACGCGAGGGATAGCGATCAACGAGGAATCGAACGATGTCATAACTAAATGTACCGGATATAACTGTGTTGGTGACACCCGAATACTCAATGTAATCCAGTGGGGTCAGGTCCGCGCCGGTGGCCCGCAGCTCTTCGACTCGTCGGGCGAAGGTTGAAAGCAGGCTCTCAGCCATCTCAAACGCGGCGGGACTTTGAGGGTGCGAGCGGATAAACAACAGAGCTTCGTGAAAGCGAATCAGCGAGTCGGCATCTGGGAAGCGGCGCTTACTAAGATCCGCAAGCGATTTTTCTGTGCGAGATACATTCGAGCCGAATTGACGCTTCGCCTCTTCGAGTTGAGATAGGATGAGATCGAGTGAGGGCATAGTAACGGGGTTTCTGGTTCCTGGTTTCTGGTTTCTGGTTCAAGAATCGCTCAAAGCTCCAGAAACAAGAAACCAAAAACCAGAGACCAGAAACCAGAAACCAGCAACCAAAAACCAAAAACCAGAAACGCACTAAACCAGGTATCGGCGACGAACCATTTCAAGTGCAGCGGTAGACGCTCTCCAACGGACCAGGTGCCGATCTCCGGGTAGCACAAGCCGCCTGTTTGAAGTCACGACTTCATCGGCCAAACCAATGTAGACAGTTCCCACCGGTACTGCGTCAGTCCCGCCGCCCGGTCCTGCCGTGCCGGTCACGCTCAGCCCAATGGTTGCTCCGATACGTTCTTTGACGGCCCGCGCCATTGCTTCGGCGACTTCGCCGCTGACTGCTCCGTGGCGCTCGATCATTTCTGCTGGTACGTCCAGGAGCCGACCTTTTGCCTCGTTGGTATAACTGATCACGCTCCCCGCAAAGTAATCGCTGGAACCGGGGACTCTAGTGATTCTTTCGGCAACCAGCCCACCAGTGCAGCTTTCGGCAGTTGCGATTGTGAACTGTTTCACGCGAAGCCCGTGGCCCACTACATCTTCAAGGGACTCGCCGGTCGTCGAATAGACGTAATACCCGAGCTTCTCTTGAAGTTTATCGGTCAGTTCCTCAGCAATCTCTTCTGCCTTCGCGGCGGTTTCGGCCGTCGCAGTCAGGTGTATTTCGATCTCCGAATCCGTAAACAGGATCGTTGTAGTTGGGTTTGAATAATCCTTGTAGATGGGAGCGATCATATCATCAAGAGCGGATTCGCCAAGCCCGGTGACCTTCAATACACGCTTGGCTATCCGAACGCCCCGAGACATTCTTTCAATATCCGGCATCACGTAATCGACAAACATCGGTTGGTTTTCGCGAGGCGGCCCCGGCAACAAAACAATAAGCTTGCCATCCTGCTCGATCTTGATTCCGGGTGCTGTTCCGTTAGGGTTCGGAAGCACTCTGGCGCCTTGCGGGATCAGCGCTTGGCGTTCGTTGTTCGGCGTCATCTGATAACCGCGGCTCGCAAACCGCTCGCGTATCCCTGCGAGCACTTCGTAGTCGAGCGTCAATTGGCGACCGGTGACTCGCGCAAACACTTTGCGGGTTATGTCGTCCTCGGTAGGTCCGAGCCCGCCGGTCGAGATGATAACCTCCGAACGTTTGAGCGCGTCCCTCACGCTTTCTTCGAGGATCGCTTCATCATCGCCGACGACCGTCTTGAGCTGCACTTCGATGCCTACGGAGTTCAACCGCTCCGTCAGCCACAACGAATTGGTGTCGGTTCTGTATGGTGTCAAAAGCTCTGATCCGATGGCTATTATTTCTGCTCTCAACATTACTCCTGCGTCGTACGGTTATGAGTCCATTCAGCACCAAAGACTTACATCACGAACAACCCGTGCTCGATGATGTAGTTCTCGACGCTGACCGGCACTAGCTCCTTGATCGACAGTCCTTTGCGCCGACGGGTTCGAACCTCGGTTGCCGACATCTCGCCGAGGTCAGCAGGAAAATCCAGATAAAGAACACGATTGTCAGGCACCGAGGGTTCGCGCTCAACTAGGCTTCCGACGTTTGGCAATCCAAGACCAGCGCGGCCGGCGACAATCAAATGACTGTTCGCGAACAGGTATCCGATTGCTTCGGTGCGACCTCTAAACTCTCGATGATATCTGGTGGTGTAGCGGTCTTCGGCGTCAAGCACGCGCTCGAATGTATCGAAGCCGACGATGAAGTGCAAATCAGTTTGGTCGGGATACAAGCGCTTCAGCGCATCAATGATATCCACATAAAAGGCATGCGATGACAAGCCGATCGAGACGAATGGCACGGACGCAACCGCGAGCGTGAGCATGGCGAGCCGATCTTCAAGCGAGCATTCGTATTCAAGCTTGTCTGCGTTTGTCTTGCCGGCAAGCGCGAGAACCTCGTCAAGTCCAAAGATCGCCGCTGCCCGTTGAATCAATTCGACGTGAGCGTTTGTAGGCGGGTTGAACGATGAAGCAAACACCCCAAGGCGCGGCCCGCTTTGGCCCGACGGATGGAGCATCTTGATGACTGGCTGATTATTAGGATCAACATCATCGATCGATTCTTTTAGATGATCAAGCTGCATTCGAATTCATTATGCCACGCCAACAAGGGAACTCAGCCACAGCAACAATCCTGCGTACACTCCTGCAAGGGCGTCATCTGCCATAACTCCAAATCCGCCGTGAAGCCCCTCCAGCTTGCGAATCGGATACGGCTTGAAAATGTCGAACAACCGAAAAAGTATGAACCCGATGATCACGCCTCTTATCGAGAGCGATGACAATAATGCCAGCGGCGTAAGCGCGATTAACTGACCGCTCACTTCATCGATCACTATCACCCTCGCATCCTTAAGGCCGGTTATCTCACACGTTCGGCTTGATGCCCACACTCCAGCCGCGAACACCACCAGGTTTATGATCGCGATTGCTACCAACGAAAATGCTTGTCCAAGATGTAGAGAGCCGATTGCGAGATAGATCGCAACGCCTTCAACCGCCCCAACCGTCCCGGGAGCGAAAGGAACAAGCCCCGCGCCCAGCCCGGTAGCGACCGCGTAAGCGAGCCGGTCAGCCCCGGTGTAATGTTCCTTGCTGATGGTGGATGTGCGGTTCAAGAGATAAGATGCCGAGGTTTTCTCGACTCAGCGATCCCGGTGATCAGACAACTCGGCCGATCAAGTCGTAGTCGTGGGCCTCGGTTACTTCGACGGTTACGAAATCCCCAGGCTGTGGCCGGGTGTCCTCAGGAACGTCGTTGATCAATACGGATCCGTCAATCTCCGGAGCTTGTGATTCCATCCGGCCTTCAAGCAACAGGTCGCTCTCCCTGGAGGTTCCTTCAAGCAAGACCCTTACGCGGCTCCCAACCAGGCTCCGGTTCTTTCTACGGGAGATTCGAGACTGCTCTGTCATTAGGATTCGTTCGCGCTTCCGGGCTATCGCGGTGTCGACCTTTTCGTCCAGCTCAAACGCCGGTGAGTTCTCTTCGTCGGAATAGGTGAAGACCCCCACCCGATCGAATTCAACGACCTTCACAAAATCAAGCAATTCCTGGAAGTCCTCTTCGCGTTCGCCTGGGAACCCAACTATGAAGGTGGTGCGAACAGCGACGCTTGGTACCCGTTCTCGTATCCGCTCGATCAGCCTCTGGTACGCCTCACGATTGCCGCCGCGTCGCATTCGCTGGAGCACTCGGCGACTTGCGTGCTGAAGCGGGATGTCGAAGTACTTGCAAACGTTCGGCCGATTCGCCATCACGTCAAGCAGCTGATCGGTAATTGCGGTCGGATAGCAATAGAGAAAACGCACCCACTCTACTTTTGGTACCGAGGCGATTGCATCGACCAACGTCGCGAGCCCGTCGTTGAGCCCCAGATCGGAACCGTAGGTCGTTGTGTCTTGCGAAATCAGCACAAACTCCCGCACGCCCTGCTCCGCGAGCATCTCGACTTCTCGTAGAATTGACTCGGGCGAACGCGAGCGAAAGACACCACGAAGCTTGGGAATTATGCAGAACGCGCAGGTATGATCGCAGCCTTCGGCAATCTTAACGTAAGAAGTGTATGGGGCGGTCGCGCGCAGTCGAGGTGTCGTCTCGTCGTAAAGAAAAAGCTCGGGCGCTGACGTGCCGTCGCTATAAATCGGCAGTATTCGAGGGCCGTTCGGCTGTACCGCGGACTCGATTTCCTTGAGCTGATTTACTCCGATGCACGCATCTATATCGGGGATTTCGCGCTGCAGTTCATCGCGGTAACGCTCGACAAGGCAACCGGCGACAATCAGCCGCTGCAGCTTGCCGGTCTGCTTGAGCTGGGCCATCTCAAGAATCGTATCGACCGATTCCTGTCGAGCGGAATCGATAAAACCGCAAGTGTTGACGACGAGCACGTCCGCAGCCCGAGAATCGGTAGTCAACTCGTATCCCTGACGCGCGAGCAGCCCCATCATTACCTCGCTATCGACAAGGTTCTTGGGACAACCGAGGCTGACCATTCCGACTTTCTTCTTTTCGAGCATTTGATACCGTTATATGTGAGCGATCTGACGTTACGCGGAAAACAATGATGTTAACGGATGAAGCAGGGTTTTACTAGTCGCGCTCGCAACGCGGGTGGGTCGGTCTCACTTGTGCTTATCACCGCTCGGCGCCTGGTAGCTGCTTCTGTTTGTGCGGACAATCGCGCCGGGCTTCTGAACCTCGACACTGAGCTGATGAACACGTCCATCGCGCCGGCTCGACTCCGGCGGATAGTACGCAATGGTGTAGCTGGACCTGATCTCTTCGGCGATAGCCTTGAACACCGGAGTGAAGTCCTTGGAGTCGGCCGAAAAATCCGCCCCTCCGGTCAGCGGCACGATACGCGAAACATCCAGGAGGGTCATGCTTCTTTTGTTACCAGACGACGCCATGTATGAAGGCAGAGTAATCGAATAGACGGTGACCTCGGCATCGTTAGCGCGACGGATCAAATCGCGCTGGTCGGGCGAGTCCAGGTTGTCGTAGCCGTCGGTTACTACGATGACCACGCGGCGCAAGCGCCGTCCACCACGAAAACGCGGCGCCCGTTTGAGCATCGAGACTGCCCGGTCGATTGTCCCGAATATCCGCGATAAGCCGGTTATCTCCCCGATTTTGCGGAAAGCTCGGGAGACTTTTTCAGGCTCACTGGTGAAGTCCTGAAGCACCTGCATTTCGCTGCTGAATGTGACGACGGCGAATATCGATTCCGGCCGTAGCAGTTTTACAAAGTTCTCGGTTGCCTCGCGTTGTTTGGATATCTCTTCAGGCGTAATGCTGCCCGATTTGTCAAAGGCAAAGACGACCGCGAGCGAGCGCGTAAGCACTGTTTCCTCGTTTGCCTCGAAAAACTCCACCTTTTGGCGTTGACCGTCTTCATATACAACGAAGTCTTCAGCGCTCAGTTTTCGAATAAAGCCGCCGTTCTTGTCGGTGACCGTCGCATCAATCGTCACGAGATCGGTTCGTAGCTTGACCGCATCATCGGGTTTTTGGGCAAAGGCGGGAGCTATTAATGCGACCATTTGAATGATGCATAATAGCGTTACGACGCGTCCGGTTTTCACTGCTTCGCTCCCAACGAGTTGATGAGTGTCACGCAGAAAAAAGCCTATCACGCGTACCAGCTTAGTTCAATTTTGGTGAAAGTCTTTAGGAAACTGCGGATTGAGCGGAGTGCGGCAGACGACGCAAACAATCCGGCTGCTGCGGCCCCGACTCGAGGAATGGATTCACGACAAGTGAGCTACCAGACGCTGTAGCGACTCCGAGAACACGGGACCTTCATCCATCGATAGTCTTAACTTTTTCAACTCGTATTCGATCAGGCGACGGTTATCGCTCACCAACGAATCGGAAACGCCGAGGAGCTTTGCGATCTCCAATTGAGAAGGTCCCTCAGGGTTGTAGTAGCAGTGCCAGAGAGTCGACAGCAACCGGGTGTATCGGCGTTCGTTGTTGTTCACCGCTCGTCGCAAAGACGTCAAAAATTCGTCTGCCATCATTGCAACACGGTCGTCTTGCTCGCAACGCAACAAAACGTCCTCGGGAGTTTCCCTTGTGTCTCGAGCTTCCCTGCGCATCGTGACGCCGTTGGCCCCCGAACTCAGCTCTTCGTCCAGCGACGCGACGTTGTAGTCTTGCAGCGGGATCTTTGAAAGCGCCAATTGTCGAATCGTGCGCACGTCCGCTGGTGAGTCGATAACGGTGAAGACTTCGACAATCAGGTTTTCCAGATCGGGATTGGAGAGTATCAGCTGCGACGTGCCCGAGCGCCCGACCAGTCGTGTGTCGCGATTCCTCATCGGCACCGCCTTGATGAGTTCGGAAAAGTGACCGCTGTCGCAGTGCGGCTTAGAGTTTGGCCATTGACAAAGCCCGAATACTTGGTTGACCATCCGCCGTCGCCGCGGCTCGGTTCCTTTGCCATTCTTTTTTGCGGGTTCGGGTTCGTCGTCCACGTCGATCGACTCGGTATCGTCATCTTCCTCCAGAACGGCCGCTTCTCTGGCGACTTCGTCAATCGAAGGAGTCGCTTTTTTTGCAGGTCGGCCGCGACGCGCCGGCGGTTTCACCGATTCGGCGACTAATTCCGAATCGCGCGCGCCTTGAGCGCCGAAGCGACGAAACCGCGAGCTGGTCTTTAGCAGCGAGCTCACCCGGCGTGCCATTCGGAATGATTCCGGATACCGTTTTCGTAGCCTGGCGCCCACGAGATTAGGTACTTCAATACGAGCAAGCTCATTCTCTATATCGACGCTTCTGTAATTGTTACGTACGTAATAATCGAATCGTTGCTTTTGAAAGAGCTCGAGAAACAACTCCTGAGCTAAATCGGCGTTGATCTCGGTCTGTGACGACACGGCGGCGCCGTCGGTAGCGAAATGAAGCGGCCGCACTGCCGGATGTCTCGACACCAGCTGGAACAGTCCATTCCACAGCCCTTCGACATCTTCGTCTTCGAGGAGCCCTGCCCAGTTAATCTCAGTCATGACTCATTCTCCCACTAACGCTGCGCGAGCTTGAGCATACACACGCTAATTAGAACCAGGCGCGTGAGGCGCACCCTTTTTAGTTCGAGTCTACCCACAGTCATGTCGCTATGGGATTGTCATCGACCGTCGCAAGAACATGCCGCGCAACCGCTGAGCCAATGCGATTGATTAGTTGAGGAGGCAGGAAACAAACCGAGAAGCGCCCGGATCGAAGACGGTTGTAGCGCCGTCATCCAAGAGCGCTCCAACCTACGGGACCCACCCGGGGGAACTGGTCCCGGGCCTTTATACCATCAGCAGAGCGCCGAAGGAATACTATTCGCGACCGCGCTTGGCATTCATGGATCCTGGCTTGCGCACCACCCGGAAATGAGCGATTGATCATCCCCGCGTTGACAAAGAACCCCGCCGCAGATAAAAGCACCTTCTGATTTGCTTGTGTTTATCAAAATGTGTTGCCGATAAGGGAGTAGTCATGCGCGCAGCGAAGATCTTGATCGGCGTTTCTCTGTGTGTTGTTGGGCTGTTCCCGTGCTCGCGCTCTAATGCAGCCTCGCGTGTCAAAGCGATCCGATTTGGCAAGCTCGTCGATGGCGCCGGGAAAGTCCTTAGAAACGCGGTAGTCATTATTGAAGGCGATCGCATCAAGAGCGTCAGCTCGCGCAGTGACACGATTCCACCGGGCGCCGAGATCTTCGATCTCACGAAATACACCGGTATCCCCGGGCTCATTGATGCGCACACGCATATGACTTATTACTGGGATGAAGCGCCGGGTACGCGGCCCTGGGCGCAACTGGGTTCGCGGACGCCGGCCATGACGATGTTCCTTGCGCAGGAGAATCTTCGTCGCACGCTCGAGACTGGAGTGACCAGTGTTCGAAATCTCCACGCTTCCGAATACACCGACATCGCGATGCGGGATCTGATAAGCATTGGAAAAATGACGGGTCCGAGGATGTTTGTTTCGGGCTACGGGCTGCATGTCTCTTCGCGTGCAGGCGCGCCAACGCCGAGCAGGGGTCAGGCAAACGGCGTCGACGAGGTCGCGCGAGCCGCTCGCGAACAAATTGCGGCGGGAGCGGATTGGGTGAAGATGTTTGGCTCGACCGGCAGTGCCCAGGATGTCTCCGGGAATCAAACCTACTCTTTTGAGGAGATGAAGGCGGCGGTTGATACTGCTCACAATCTAGGAAAGAAGATCGCGATTCATTCCTATGGCCCGGCCGGGGCGCGAGATGCCGTGCGAGCCGGTGCTGACTCTATTGAGCACGCAACTGACATGGATGACGAAACGATTGCGGAGATGGCTCGACGTCAGACTTTTTATGTTCCGACCATCGATCACAATCGATACTATGCCGAATACCGAAATCAATTTGGGTATGGGCCTGAGGTCGCCGAGCGATTGAAGGATTATGTCGAGCGGAATCTGGAGACCGCGCGACGCGCGTTCAAAGCCGGTGTGCGCTTCGCGATGGGTTCTGATGCGGTATTCACGATGTTCGGCCAGAACACTCGCGAGCTGGCGTGGTTGGTGAAAGCCGGGATGACGCCCGGTCAAGCGCTGACTGCAGCGACAACGAATGGCGCGGCATTGCTTGGAATCGAAAAGAGCCTGGGCGCGGTCTTGCCGGGTTATTACGCTGATATAGTGGCGGTTGAGGGGGACCCGCTTGCGGACATCGGCGTGGTGATTAACAACGTGCGGTGGGTTATGAAGGGCGGCGTTGTAGTAGTCGACAAAACAAAATCGCGAAAGAATCGTTAAGAATAATTGCAGGGCGGGATGGGACATTACCATTGCCGGATGGTTTGGACCTACTGATTCACGTGGCTTGAATTCCCCGGCTATCTGATTATGATTCTTGAACCGATGATCGACTATCAGGAGAATTCATGAAAAAAACCATATCTGTCTTATTTCTGTTAGTGGCGTTTGCGCTCCTCGGCCAGACAGCGCGAGCCGATTCCGATCTTGAGAAGCGAGTCGAGCATGGTTATGCCGACTCGGGCGGCGTCAAGATTCATTACGCCAGTCTGGGTAAGGGCCCGCTTGTTGTCATGATCCACGGCTTCCCGGATTTCTGGTATTCGTGGCGCGATCAAATGCAAGCGCTGTCAAAGGACTATCAGGTCGTCGCGATCGACCAACGCGGTTACAACTTGAGCGATAAACCAAAGGGTGTTGAGAACTACGATATGCGCTTGCTCGTTGGCGATGTTGCCGCGGTGGTCAAACATCTGAAACGAGATAAGGCGATCATTGTCGGGCACGATTGGGGCGGTATTGTTGCGTGGACGTTTGCCATGATGTTGCCGGATATGACTGAAAAGCTGGTTATCCTGAATCTCCCTCATCCTCGCGGTCTCAATCGCGAGCTCGCGAACAATCCGCAGCAACAGAAGAACAGCCAGTACGCGCGCAACTTTCAACAGCCCGATGCGCATACAAAGATTACCGCGGCGGGCCTCGCGGGTTGGGTGAAAGATCCCGAGGCGAAGAAGAAATACATCGAAGCATTCAGTCGCTCGGACATTGAAGCGATGCTCAACTACTACAAACGCAACTACCCGCGCGAGCCGTACACTGAAGACAAATCACCGGTTATAAAAGTAAAGATGCCGGTGCTGATGATTCACGGGCTCAATGATACGGCGCTGCTTGCCGGAGCTCTGAACAATACCTGGGAGTGGCTCGATAAAGATCTGACATTGGTGACCATACCCGGGGCAGGGCACTTTGTTCAGCAGGACGCTTCGGATATGGTAACGCGATCGATAAAGATGTGGTTGTCGAGATAACGTTTGGCGTCTTAGCGGTTCTTTGCGTCTTTGCGCGAAACAAACAATTGCATTCGTTGCTTCGCGCGAAGGCGCAAAGCCTAAGGGAATGTTACTTTAAGGCCCTTTTTCCTCCATCACGGCAATTCGCTCGAAGAGTTCTCGGTTGTCGCCGCGGATCTCCAGGAGAACATCATTTAACGCGCGAATTACGTGCGCTTGTTTCCGAAAGTGCGCATCCGTTTCCCGAAAGTGCGCTTCCGTTTCGGTGCGAAGTAAGTCGATCCGACTCATTACCAGCTCGTGTTTTTGCTCGACGTTTTTATTGACGGCATCTCGAACGCTGGTGATGTCATCTCGAACGCTGGCAATCAGTTCTTGAGTCTCGATATGCCTCCTATCCATTACCCCTTGTATCGTGCTGAGTCGTTCCATCAGGGTTAAGAGTGTGGGCTCCGTATCGGGGACGTCATTCGGGGGCTTCTGAGTCAGCTCGTCGCTCATGGCTACTTCTTTCTGTCGGTTCTTCAGTTAAGCGATACGAAGTGTCATCAGACTTGCGCTCGTATCTTGCCGCCAGCCATCGCTTCGTGTTCATTTATACTCCCTATCATAATCAGAGTCAAATGATTATTGTTAGTGCTTATATTTGAAGCAGCCCTGCCAGTCATCATTGCGCCTTGTGGCCACAAGCCAAGCCCGTACGCCGAACTGAACTCGCTTTTCGTCTTGAATTCAGTAGAACTTGTGAATGAGAATTGGTGCTAATGATATACACATCAAGATTCGCTCTTCTGCTTAGCCTGCTGGTCTCTCAAACGGGCGCCGGCACGCCGGTAACTCTACCCGACTGGCCTCAGTGGCACGGGCCCAACAGAACCGCGATCTCGACCGAGACGGGCCTCTTAAAAACCTGGCCGGCCGGAGGACCTCCAGTCGTTTGGTCGATATCCAATCTTGGCGAAGGGTATGGTTCGGTTGCGATCAAAGGCGACCGAATCTTTGTCCAGGGCGTGAAGGACAGTCAAAGTTCGGTCTTCTGCCTGAACCGCGCTGACGGCAAGACCATTTGGGTGACTCCGCTGGGGCCCCGTCTCGGTCAAGATAAGGGACCTGGACCCAGGGGCACTCCGACCGTTGAAACCGACCGGCTCTATGCGCTTGCCGAGACTGGAGATCTCGCCTGTCTTAAAATCTCTGACGGTTCCATCGCCTGGCGCCGGAACATCCTCAAGGATTTCGGCGGTCGAAACCCGAAGTGGTTGATAAGCGAATCGCCGTTGATTGATGGGGATCGCTTGATTGTCACCCCCGGCGGTGAAGGGGCGAGCATCGTCGCGCTCGACAAAGCTTCGGGTAAGACCATCTGGACCACAAAGGAACTGAGCGATGAAGCCGGCTACTCCTCATGCATTGCCGCGGACATCGGCGGAGTGCGAACGATAATCGGCTTCACGGGCCGCGCCGGCGTAGGCGTCCGAGCCTCGGACGGGAAACTAATGTGGCGTTATGAGCCGGTTTCAAACCGCACCGCCAACATCGCGACTCCGATCGTTTACGACAACAAGGTCTTTTATACTTCAGACTACGGCACCGGTTGCGCGCTGCTTGGCTTGAAAGCTGAGGGTGGCGAGGTGAAAGCCGAGGAGATTTACTTTAGCCGCGAAATGAAGAATCATCACGGCGGGGTAGTGCTGCTCAACGGGTATCTCTACGGGTTCAACAGCGCGATTCTGAGCTGTGTCGAGTTTGCGACCGGCAAATTAGTTTGGCGTGATCGCAGTGTGGGCAAGGGAACGCTGACATATGCCGACGGCCAGCTATATCTGCTGAGCGAGAACAATGTCGTCGGTTTAGCGGAAGCATCGCCGGCGGGGTACAAAGAAACCGGCCGTTTCCAGATTGCAGATCAGGGTTGGCCGAGCTGGGCGCATCCGGTCGTCTGCGGCGGCAAATTCTATATTCGCAATCAGGGAACACTAGCCTGCTACGATGTCAAAGCGAAATAGAACGCTGCTCGGTTCTCAATAGCCACCGAGTCCTATGAAAATTTTATCGGCAGCCGAAATGCGGGAGGTTGACCGCTTAACCACCGAACGATTCGGCGTGCCGAGCCTCCTGCTGATGGAGAATGCCGCAGCGCGCACGGTTGAAGAAGCGGAGAAAAAGTTTGGTGATCTGGCTGACAAACGCGCGCTAATTGTCTGCGGGCGCGGTAACAACGGCGGCGACGGCGCCGCAATCGCAAGGCTTCTTCACAATAAAGGCGCATCCGTTGATACGTTGCTGCTTGGCCGTGTTGCCGATTCCAAAGGTGACGCGCGAGCGAACTTTGAAGCGGCGCTGGATATAGCGACAAAGTCGGGCGCGGGCTTTCGATTCATAGAGATTGAAACGCCTGAGCAATTCTGGGCGGAGGCCTCCCGCAACTCACACAACCTGTTCTTCGATGCGATCTTCGGGACTGGCCTGACGCGCCCGGCGTCCGGACTGTTCGAAGAAGCGATTCATCTGTTAAACGATCACACAACTGACTCACCAGTTATCTCGGTTGATATCCCTTCGGGTATTCCCTCCGACTCGCCCGAGCTTATTGGTCCGGCCGTAAAGGCTGACCTCACAGTCACCTTCACCGCGCCTAAGATCGGCAATATTCTGCCGCCGGCCGCCGATTTTTGCGGCGAGGTGGTCGTCTCCCCAATCGGCTCGCCCGGGGAATTAATCAACTCATCGGGATCGCGATTGAATCTTGTTGAGCGCGACGATGTTGCTCGCTGGCTGTGTGCATCGCGCCGGAATCCACACGCAAACAAAGGTGACGTCGGCAAGGTGTTGGTTGTCGCCGGGTCTCGCGGGAAAACAGGAGCGGCCTGTCTTACGGGCGAAGCCGCCCTCCGAGCCGGATGCGGCTTGGTAACGATTGCGACGCCGGAATCCAGCCAATCAGTCGTCGCATCGCGAGTCATCGCCGAGTGCATGAGCGAACCGCTTGCAGAAACTAAGGCGGGTTCGGTTGCTCGCGAAGCTGCAGATCGCGTGCTGGAGTTGGCCGCCGAGCGCGATGTTGTTGCAGTCGGACCAGGGCTTGGCTCGAGCGACAAGTCTACTCGAGCGTTCGTGAGGGCAGTAGCAATGAAACGGGGTCAGCCGATTGTGATCGATGCTGATGGGCTTAACTCGCTTGCACCGTGGGCGAAGAATTTGAAAGGCAGCGTCGAGCTTCCAATGATCCTTACTCCACACCCTGGTGAAATGTCTCGTCTTGTATCCCGATCAATAGCCGATGTACTAAAGAACTCAATTGACGTTGCGCGGTCGTTTGCGGCCGATCAAAGCGTTATCCTCGTGCTAAAGGGCAGTCCAACCATCGTCGCCGCTCCCGACGGCGAGGTCTATGTCAACTCAACCGGGAACTCAGGAATGGCGACTGGCGGAACAGGCGACGTTCTGACCGGAATGATCGGGTCTTTTGTGGCGCAGAAGCCCGACGATCCGCTTAGCGCGACAATCGCGGCGGTTTACATGCACGGTCTTGCGGGCGACATCGCCGCCTCGCGAATGGGTGTTCGCGCGCTGATTGCGTCGGACATCACTGCTCACCTCGGCGACGCGTTCACATCAATCGGCGGAGAAGGTGAAAGGCCGGCCTGATGAAGTCGCGATCGAAACCAGAAACCAGAAAGCCGAAACCAGAAACCCATTTGGGCGAGTTCATCACTCGCTCGGCGGACGAAACATTCGCACTCGCGAGACGGATCGGCAGTCATCTCAACGGCGGCGAAGTGTTTCTCCTTACAGGCGATCTTGGCGCTGGTAAGACAGTATTTGCTAAAGGGCTTGCGGCGGGCTTAGGTATTGATCCGGCGGATGTGACCAGCCCGACATTCACACTAGTCAATTCTTACGAAGGTAGATTGCGATTTTTCCACATCGATCTTTATCGGCTCGATGTCGGGGCGCACCAGGGGCTCGGGCTTGAGGAGATGTTCGATGACGCTAACGGAGTTACTGTAATTGAATGGGCTGAGAGATTAGAAATCGTTCCGGAGAACGCGACCAATGTTGGGATGATTTATGTCTCCGACTCGGAACGCAGGATCACCATAAGATGATGGGATTGCCGATCGTCGATTGTGAGCGAAAAAAAGCGATCCCTTTGCACTACACGGTCATCACTTCTTTCTCTTTATGCTCCGATAGGTCGTTAATCTTCGCGATGTGTTGATCGGTGAGCTTCTGTATCTGATCGAGCCCGTCTTTCTCCGCGTCTTCTGAAATCGTCTTGTCTTTGAGCATCTTTTTCAGGTGATCATTCGCGTCTCGGCGCACATTGCGGATTGCGGTGCGATGCTCTTCGGCGATCTCGTGGACCACTTTTACCATTTGCTTGCGCCGTTCTTCGGTGAGCGGCGGGATCGGCACGCGAATGAGCTTTCCGTCGTTTGAAGGATTCAGCCCAAGCTCCGATGCTCGAATAGCCTTCTCGATGTTCGCCAGCTGAGTCGGATCGAACGGCTGCACGGTGACCATCGTTGGTTCAGGCGCGTGGATGGTCGCAACCTGATTAAGCGGCATCTCAGTGCCGTAGTATTCGACGGTCACGTTGTCGAGCAGGCTAACCGACGCACGGCCGGTGCGCACCGTTGTGAGCTTCTTGCGCGCATCTTCAACCGCGGAGTCCATCCGCTTTCGTGCGTCGTTGGCTATGTCTTTGATCTCCATCCTCATCCTCCATCACGTCAGATCTTAGATTTGTGGATTTTAGATTTCGAGGTGTCAGGTGGCAAGCTCACGCTCCGGACAAACCCTTTGACTCGGCTCGATTGTCGGGTCTCACGACGGTTCCGACTTGCTCGCCACAAACCACGCGGGCGATATTGCCGGGTTTGTTGAGGTTGAAGACGTGAATCGGCAGGCCCTGTTCGCGGCACAAGCTGATCGCTGAGGTGTCCATCACCTCTAGGTCCCGCTGTATGACATCCAGATAGGTTAGAGTTTCGAACATCGTAGCAGTGTTATCCTTGACCGGGTCAGCGGTGTAGATACCATCGACTTTCGTTGCCTTCAGGATTGCATCGGCTTTGATCTCCAGAGCTCGAAGCGCCGCGGCCGAGTCGGTTGTGAAAAATGGATTTCCGGTCCCTGCGGCAAAAATGACTATACGGCCTTTTTCCAGGTGACGAATCGCGCGCCGGCGGATAAAAGGCTCGGCCACTTCCTGCATTTCAATGGCGCTCATGACTCGAGTGAACGCTTTTTGATTCTCGAGCGCATCCTGGAGCGCTATTGCATTGAGCGCCGTCGCCAGCATGCCCATATAATCAGCAGAAGCTCGGTCCAGACCCTTGGCCGCCAGCGCCAATCCTCGAAAGATGTTACCTCCGCCAACCACTATGGCCACTTCGACCCCGAGGTTGTGTACGTCATTCACTTCCTGTGCAATTCGAGTAATGGTGACGGGATCGATCCCGTAATTCTGATCGCCCATCAGGGCTTCGCCCGATAGCTTTAGCAATATTCGCTTGTAGATTGGTTTTGCCGACATAGTTCCGTGAGATTATGGCTGAGGACGGTTTGATTGACAACAAAAAAGCCTCTCTTGCGAGAGGCTCTCTTGTTTATTACTTGTTGCCGCCAAGTAAGTCCTGGACTTCGGCTCCAAGATCGGATGTGCGTTTCTCGAGCCCCTCGCCCATCTTATAGCGAGTGAACCGCCGCACGCGTATGTTCTCGCCGGTTTTCGAAATCATTTGCCTGACCAGGTCACCGACGGTGATGTTCTGGTCTTTGACGAAGGCCTGCTCCATCAGACAGGTTTCCTGATAGAACTTGCTGATCCGTCCTTCGACGATCTTATCGAGCACCTGTTGAGGCTTGCCGGCGTTCTTGGGATCCAGGTGTGCTTGTTCGAGCGCAATCTCACGCTCTTTGTCGAGCACATCAGCGGGTACATCTTCCTTGTTCGTGTATCGCGGCTCAGCCGCGGTAATGTGCATCGCCAGATCGTGAACAAAAGCGCGGAACTCTTCGGTGCGCGCAACGAAATCGGTCTGGCAGTTGACTTCCAACAGCACGCCGATCTTGCCACCCGCATGAATGTACGCGTTCACCAGTCCTTCGGCGGCCACCCGTCCCTCCTTTTTGGTTGCCGAGGCAAGTCCGTGCTTGCGCAGATTCTCGATAGCCTTTTCTTCATCGCCCTCTGCTTCGGTAAGCGCTTTTTTGCATTCCATCATGCCCGCGCCGGTCTTTTGCCTGAGAGCTTGGATCGCTGCCGCTGTTACATTAGCCATTACTACGTGACTCTCCCTATCGCTGTGAATTTGGTTGATTGAAGATGGACAAGGCAAGACGAGGCGCCTGGTCCTGCCGAGCGACGCTCACCCTTTGCCTCTCGCGCAAGCCGTTATTCTGAAGCTTCCGCGGTTTCCGCTTTCGGAGGTTGCTCGAGGTCGCCGGTCGCCACCGCAACCGGTTCAGGTTCTGGTGGAGCGCTCTCGGACTCGGCAGTCGAGGATGCTTCGGGAATGATCGGCTCAGGAATCGGCGGCGCGCCTGGCGGTACGTAAGTAGTTCGTCGCGCACCCCTACTACGTTCACCGCCGCGTCCGCGTCCGCGGCCGCGATCACGATCGCCTCTTTCCGAACGGTCGCGTGTCGACTCCGGTGACCCAGTCGCTGCGGCTTCGGTTCCTTCGGAAGCCTCACCAATCTCGGCGCCGCCCTCTTTCACCGTCTGTTGACCCTCGATGATTGCATCGGCCATCTTAGCTGCAAACAATCGCACCGCGCGCAACGCGTCATCGTTTCCCGGCACAATGTAGTCGATTCCATCGGGGTTGCAATTCGTATCGACGATGGCAACGGTCGTAATGCCAAGCTTGTTGGCCTCGTGAACGGCAATCTCTTCCTTATTTGAGTCGATGATGAAGATGACGTCAGGCAACACCTTCATATCGCGTATTCCGGCGAGATTTTTCTCGAGAGCTGCGTGCTCGCGATCGAGTCCAAGACGCTCCTTTTTGGTAAGCGCGTCGAAGCGTCCATCGGTGCGCATTGTCTCGATGTCTTTCATGCGCTGGATGGATTTCTGCACGGTTTGGAAGTTAGTCAACAACCCGCCGAGCCAGCGTTGATTGACATAAAACTGGCCGCAACGTTTTGCTTCTTCTTCGACGGCATCCTGCGCCTGGCGCTTGGTGCCGACAAACATGAAGCTGGCGCCGTCCATGCCCTTCTGGGTTACAAACTTGACCGCCTCCTTGAAGAGCCGCTGGGTCTTCTGGAGATCAATGATGTAAATTCCGTTTCGTTCACCGAAGATAAACTCCTTCATCTTCGGGTTCCAACGCCTGACCTGATGTCCGAAGTGGACGCCAGCTTCAAGCAGTTCCTTCATCGTTACTGTGACCAAGCGATCCTCCTAACACACGTGAATTGGTTTATGTACTCACCGGTTTGCGTTCCAAATTGTCCTTTTGGAACAACCAATCGCGAGAACCGGCAATGGAATTGCGGATTTCGGATTGCTGATCTCGGATTGCAGATTGCTGATTGAAATCCGCAATCCACAATTCGAAATCCGCAATCGAAGTTACCGCTTCGAGAACTGGAAGCGCGCTCGCGCGCCCTTCTGGCCGTACTTCTTTCGCTCTTTTGCCCGCGGGTCGCGCGTGACAAAGCCCGCCTTTTTCAACCTGACGCGAAACTCGGGGTTCAATTCAACCAGCGCGCGGGTGATACCGTGTCGCACTGCGCCCGCCTGTCCGGCCGGCCCTCCGCCGTTTACGTTCACCAGGACATCGAACTTGTTGACCGAGTCTGTCAGATGTAGCGGCTGTCGAATAACCATCCGATGGGTCTCGTTCTTAAAGTAATCTTCAAACTTCCGCTTGTTGACGGTGATCTCTCCGGTTCCGGGTCTGAGAAAAACTCGCGCCGTAGCGCTCTTGCGGCGACCGGTGCCGTAATTCTGAATCGTCTCTGCCACTATCAATCTCCTTCAAATCCCAAAGCCCGGCGCTTCCGGGTTCAACTCTTGACTACGGGAGCGGCTCGGGTCGTTGGGCTTGATGCGGATGGTCGGTTCCAACATAAACCTTTAACTTTTTGCCCATTTTCCGGCCGAGTTTGTTTTTCGGAAGCATGCCCCGAATCGCCGATTCGAGGATTCGCTCCGGATGGCGCTTCATCATCTTCTCGGCGGTCACTTCCTTCAGCCCGCCGGGCCACCCGGTATGATGCCTGTAGACCTTGTCCTTTAGCTTGTTGCCGGTGAAGACCACCTTCTCAGCATTGATGATGACCACGTGATCGCCAACATCGATGAATGGAGTATATGTTGTTTTATTCTTTCCCATCAGTAGCCGGGCAGCGACAGTCGCAAGCCGGCCGACGGTCTTCCCGTCTGCGTCGATGATAAACCAATTGCGGTTCTGCTCCAGATTCTTCCCGCTCGGTATGAATGTCTGCATGACACGAATCTCCAAATTCCCCTTAAAGAAAAGGAACGGACAGCATACGAAATGGTCGCTGCGGTTGTCAAGACGATTAAAAACGGGACTTTGGCCGTTATCAAAAAGAGCGTGCGCCACTCTGGAAATCACATATAATCCCGACTCACGTTGTTTCCTAACAATTCCAAAGGAGAGCCCCTCTCGTGAAACCAACTAAAATGGTCGGCATCGCCCTACTCCTTTTGCCTGGGTGTTGGTTCGCATCGAGTTACTCAGCGTCTGCGCAAACGGTTAGCACTCAAACAACCCCCGGCGCCACGCCCAGGGTCAAATCAATCCTCGAGGGACACCTCGGTGCGGATACCCTGATCCGTGTTGAGGTCGAACACCTTGATGAGTGGGTGAAGGAGAATGACGCAAAGAAACTCGTTCCCTATCTGAACGGCTTGGCGATCCGCGGCAACTACCCTGCTGAGATTCATGCCTCCCAGAACCATTTGCTATTTCATTTGCGGATCACTCCGAAGAACAAGGAAGTATGGGTCGATTTGCTGGGTGAGCCGACGGACATTCTCAGACCGGTATTCTTCAGCGTGGGACTTGAAGATCAATCGCCATTCGAGACCGTATACCCCCCGAGCAATAGAGTTCCACTTACCGTAATCTCACCGGCCTACGGCCTAATCGGATTGATTGTCGTTCTGACCACTTTGATTGTGCTTGTCTGGTTGGCGCGGAACACCAACATCATCCGTGAGCCCGGACCTAGGCCGCCCGGCGGAAAGCACCGGCCTTACAATCTGGGCCGCACCCAGATGGCGTTCTGGTTCTTTCTGGTCTACGCGTCGTACCTGATGATCTGGTTGATTACAGATGCACTCGATACGATCACGCCGTCGTTGCTTGGACTGATGGGTATCAGCGCCGGCACCGCCTTGAGCGAGGCAATGATCGATTCCGGCAAGGATGTCGCAAAGACGGGCCAGCTACAGGATCGGACGGCTGAGAAACAGACTCTGGACCAGAGCATCCCGGAGCTTCAAGCGCAACTCGACAGCCTCATCGCAAAAGACCAAATGACGCCCGAAGATATCTTCAACCGCGACGCCGTGAGCAAACAGCTCCAGGACAATCGGACACGGCTTGCTCAGGTTAGCCAGCAAATTCAGGCTCTCACGCCGCCTGCATCGGCCGTCGTCTCCACAAGCTTTCTTCGAGATATTCTCAGTGATTCAAGCGGGTATAGCTTTCATCGGTTTCAGATTTTTGCGTGGACGATCGTACTGGGAGTCATTTTTGTCTCGTCGGTGTATAACAGATTGTCCATGCCGGAGTTCAGCACGACCTTGCTTGGTCTGATGGGGATCAGCTCCGGAACATATATCGGTTTCAAGTTTCCTGAACAAAGGTGAGAGTCAGGTATGGTTCAGCGCGACGCAGCAGTGGCCTCTTGTCAGACCATGAGACAAGAATGAACCCCGCAACTCGCGGCAGGAGAGCCCGAGATGTCGAAATACGCGTAGCGATTATTTGCTTTTGAGGCTATCATTTCACCCTCGGTTAACCGTGTGAGTGCCCGCATAGGTTCAACTAAATGAAACTCTAAGAGGCGGCAAGCGTTCTGTCCGACGACCCAAGGCAGACTCTTGAAGAAATGAAGGGGAAGAAGTCTTGACCCACTGGTTCTTCAAAATGGGAAGACGGCGCGCGGCAATCCTCTGTTGCCTCGTACTGCTGGCGTTGTTCGTGCCGGCCTCTTTCGTCATTAAATCAAACTCTTCAAACGGCAACTCGACGCCGGCACCCGATGTTGTGGCTCTGGACGGGATAACTGGCGAACTCGCCCGGGTTCGCAGAGGTGCGATCGAAAAGCGGCTTTTGCTGGACGGAGAGCTCCGCGCGGTGTCTTCTCGGACAATTTTTTCCTCGACTTCCGAAGAAGCTAAGATCACTTATCTACCTCCGGAAGGCAGCCTGGTAAAAGCTGGAGAACGAGTCGTCGAGCTTGATAATTCAACGATTCTCAGCAGGATCACGGATATTGAAGAGCGAATCATCGCCGCCGAAAACGACATCGACAAGACAAAATCCCAACACGAAGGCGCGCTTCGCGATATGGACGTCGTGTTAAGCAATCTCTGGCTTGTCTATGAACAATCAAAACTCGACGTAAACATCCCGGCCAGCGTAGTGCCGCGACGTAAATATCAGGAGAATCAGCTGGCGTTTGACAAAGGTAAGACTGAGTATGACAACCAGCTTGCGAAGATAGAGCAAAAGAAGAAGGAGCAGGCCGCAGAGCTTCACGTAAAGGTTATTGAAAAAGACAAACTGGGTGTTCGGCTCAACCAGATCAAGGCGAACCTTGCAAGCATGACTTTGACCGCGCCCGCCGACGGGATGGTGATTTACGGTGACCATTGGATGGAGCGGCGCAAGATTCAAGTCGGGGACATGGTGTGGGGCGGGTTCCCGCTCGTTAGGCTGCCAGATTTGAAAGAGATGGAAGTGCTCGCTCAGGTAAATGAAGTCGACGGTCCGCGATTGTCGATCGGTCAGAAGGCACTAGTGAGGCTGGACAGCTACCCCGACACCGAGATAACCGGTTCGGTAAAGAACATCGCTCAGACGGCAATCAAGGCGAGCTGGATGGCCAAAGCCAAGGTCTTTCTTGTAGTGATCGCGCTCGACAGGACCGTCACCGAAATCATGAAGCCAGGTATGTCAGCCCAGGTCTCACTGGCCATCAACGAACAACCGGCGCTTTTGCTTGTCCCCCGGTCCTCGGTTCAGTTTGAAGGCGGTTCGGCGCAAGTCATGAGGTTCGAAGGCGACAAAGACAGACGCGCGGTCGCCGTGACCATCCTGTCGGCGGATCCCCTCCACTATGCGGTCGCGGATGATGGAGTGCTCAAAGAGGGCGATCGGATTCTGACCCGATGGAATCGTGAGGAGTAGACGATTGTGAGGCCGTGAGACGCTACTACGAATGTCTCCGGCAGAGAAAGTTATGAGTGAGACAACGGAACAACCGGGTGACGCAACGCCAAAGGCAAGCTTAAGAATAAGACTGCAAGCCGGGCTAACAACGCCAGCGGCAAAGCGGTTTGGCCTTGGTTTGGTTGTCTGCGTGGCTCTGGTTGCCGGCTTCTCAGCTTTAAAGGCCGGCGCTTTCTCGGCCGTTGTGCCCAGAAGCTCGACCGCCGATGAGATCGTTATCGCGGCCCGCTCTATGAGTTTTTGGGTTGATGCAACGGGTACGCTGCGCGCTTCGTCTGTCCGTAACTTCAGCACACCTCCGCCGTTTGGCGAATACTGGCAATTTCAAATAGTGAGCCTGGCTCCTGAGGGCGGCAATGTAAAAGCCGGCGATGCTCTGATCAACTTCGATGCCCAGAAGGTGCGCGAGGATCTGCAACGCTATCAGAGCGAGCTCGATCAGGCTAACAAGGAATTGGAGAAGATGAAGGTTTCGATCGACCTCGAACGCCAGGAGCTTTCGGCGAAGCTTGCCGCCGCGGAGAACAAATACGAGAAGACGAAGTTGAAGCAGGGGGCGGGAGCGGACATCGAGGCTTCCAACGTAATTGAAAAGGACAATCTGGCTGTCGAACAGGCAAGGCGGGAAGTGGAAGCGCTAAAGGAACGAATGGAGTGGCACAAAAAGGCTAGCGACGCTTCCTATAACATCATTGGCACTAGAAAAGCGCGTGCCGAAAACCGTGTAAACGCGATCCAGCGAGGGATGGAAGGTTTTCAAGCCAAGTCCGATCGCGAGGGCGTGGTCGTCTACAAGGTCAAGTGGAATGGCGAGCGCTTCCGTGTCGGCGAAACGGTCTGGTCAGGCATGCCGATCATTGAGATTCCCGAGTTGAGCACAATTCTCGGCGAAGCCCTTGTCCCAGAAGTCGACATTGGTAAGGTCAGGATCGGTCAGCACGCCGAAGTGTCAATCGATGCGTTCCCTGGCCGATCGTTCGCAGGATCGGTGAAGAGCATCGGCACGCTCGTGCGGCCAAAGGCGTGGGACATCCCGAATAAAGTGCTCGACGTGCAGATCGCGCTGGATCAGCTCGACGTCACCGTTATGCGGCCTGCGATGAGCATCCGGTTGAAAATCGAAACCAATTCGGTCACCGAGTGCTTCGCGGTTCCGCTCAAAGCGGTGCTCACGACCGCCGAAGGCGCGGTGGTCAAAGTAAAGTCCGACACCGGGTGGCGGACACAAAAGGTAAAACTGGGCGAATCGAATGGCACCGACATCATTGTGTCCGAAGGGCTTATGGTCGGAGATCGTGTTGCCGCCGATTTTTTGAAGGCCCGCTGATACGTAGCGTAGACTGTCCAGTCTGCGCAGAGTTCAGGGGGCGAGCTCCTGCGCGCAGACTGGACAGTCTACGCTACGGTAGAAGAATGAAACGCTCATACAAACTCATTCGTCGAACAGTTCTGGCAGCGGTTGTAGTACTGGCTACTTCCGGGGCGTTGTTTGGCGGGTATCGCGCCCTGACAGGCTCGGCGCCGGATGTAAGACCGCTGAGTGTGATGCTCCAACCCCAGGATTTCACACTTAAGATCTCCGCTAACGGCGAACTGCAGTCAGTCGAGTCGATTGCGGTGGCGGTGCCTCCGGTGCCCGTGCAGCGGCTGCGGATTGGTTGGGCGGTGCCGGACGGGACTCACGTCAAGAAGGGCGATGTGCTGATCGAATTCGACGCGGATGAATTGAACCTCGAGGTCATGGCGCACCGCTCGGATCTGCAGATGGCGCTGGAAAAGTTAAATCGCGGCGGGTTGGCCAGTAGTGTTGAGCAGACCGACATTGTTAAAGACAAACGACTCGCCGAACTCGAACTCGAGAAGATCATCGAGTTCCTCCCTCAGGACGAGCAGATCTACAAACGGCGCGAAATAATCGAAGGCCAGCTCGACAAGGAATACACTGAAAAGAAGATCGTATTTGCCGAAGCGCGCCTCGGGCTAAAAGGGAAAGTCTACTCATTGGACGAAGCGATTCTCATGCTCGAACGCGGTCGGGTCACCGCCAACATCGATCGTTACGAGAAAGCGCTGGCATCCCTCAAACTGGTTTCGCCGGCAAACGGCATCGTGGTCTATAACGACCCCGGGTACTTTTTCGGCGGCTACTCGCTGATGCCCGGCAGAGTGGTATACGTCGGTATGACCCTGTTCAACCTGGTGAACCCGGACAAGATGGAAGCCAAGTGCTTTGTGCTTGAAAAGGATGCCGGCGAGTTGAAGGCTGAGCAGACCGTCACGCTCACGCTCGATCCTTATCCCGATGTTGAATTCACCGGCAAGGTCAAGAGCATCGACAAACTCGCCCGTCCGATCGATCGCGAGTCTCCGGTCAAATACTTCCAAACCATCGTCGCGATCGACAAGACTGACGCCGGACTGATGAAACCGGGCGTCAAGCTCAAAGCTCGGATCCTCGCCGGTGAACTGAAAGCGGTGATCGTCATACCACGCAGCGCGGCGGTCAAGAGAGATTCCGGATTCGTTGCCTTTGTTCAAAAGGGACCTCAGTTCGAGGCGTTGCCTGTAACTTTGGGCCAGGGCGACGCGGCGCAGGTTGTTGTTACAGAAGGTCTTGAGCGCGGTCAGGTGGTTGCGCTCAATCCGCCGGATTTGAAACAGGATTTTTCTCACAAAGCAAAAAAGTCGGAAGGCGAGAAACCGAAGTAGCAGTACGCTGAAGACCATGAATTACGCAACCGAACTCCAACTCGCTGTAGCGAATCTTCGGGCTCACAAGCTTCGTTCGTTCCTGACGATGCTCGGGATGATCTTCGGAGTTGGCGCGGTGATTGCGATGCTCTCGATAGGCGCGGGCGCCGAACAGGAGAGCCTGCGTCTGATCGATACGATGGGATTGCGCAATATTATCGCCAAAGATCGCGAGTTCAAGGACGAAGATCTAAAAAAGGTCCGAGAGAGTTCACTGGGCCTCTCGACCCGCGACATACAGGCCATATCGGCGGTGACTCCGGACATCGAAAGTTATGCCGCAAAGAAGCGAGTGAAGACGTTTCAGGTTTTCTCCTTCAAGGGCAAGAGCGACGATTCGTTTGTTGTCGGAGTGACGCCTTCCTACTTCCGGCTTGCTAAGCACAAGCTGGCCGAAGGAAGTTTTTTCGCCGAGCCGGATGAAAGGGATTTCGAACAGTTTTGCGTGATAGGGTCGCGGGTCAAACAAAAGCTCTTTGGTTATCTATCACCTATCGGTCAGTCAATAAAGATCGACAAAATGTGGTTCACGGTGATCGGGGTTTTCGAAGACTCAAACCTCGCAAAGGACGAGTTCGAGGGCGTCAAGATACAGGACTTCAGCAATGACATTTACATCCCGCTGGCGACGGCGCTCAAAAAGTTCGAGCTCAAGCGAATGGAGTCCGAGCTCGATGAAATTATCGTGAGCATGAAGAGCCCCGAAGCGTTGAAGCCAAGCGCGGTGCTGATCAACGAAGTGCTTACGAACATGCACGGCAAGGCTGAAGACTTCTCGATCATAGTGCCGCGCGAATTGTTTGAGCAGAACCAGCAGACGCGACGCATCTTCGACATCGTTATGAGCTGCATAGCCGGGATCTCTTTGCTTGTGGGCGGGATCGGTATCATGAACATCATGCTGGCGAGCATCCTTGAGCGCACTCGCGAGATTGGCGTCCGGCGCGCGGTCGGCGCCCGGCGACGCGATATATGGAAGCAGTTTTTGGTTGAGGCGCTGGCGTTGAGTCTGCTGGGGGGAATCACCGGCATAGTGTTTGGGTTCGGAGTGTCCCGGATTGTTGCTCTCTATGCCGAGTGGAGCACCGTGGTAACCGGTACGTCCATCGCACTGTCGTTTGGCGTGTCGGCGGCTGTTGGCTTGATCTTTGGGATATACCCGGCCGTCCGGGCTTCCGGGCTGGATCCGGTCGAAGCCCTGCGGTATGAGTAGAGCGTTTTTTTTTGCGTCTCTGCGGTCCCTGGCGTCTTTGCGATAAACAAAAAACTTAAAAGTGTGGTTTCGCAAACACGCAAAGTGCCGCTAAGACGCAAAGAATTTTGTTGACACAAAAACGAGTCTCGTTTAGATTCAGACCTTCGCAAGCGGTAGATTAATCGGAACCTGCGCGAAAGTTCGCGCGTAGAAGGTACGTCAGGCGAGCAAATTTGATGATGCAAGAAAACAACAAACAAACGATTGAAGCCATCGGCGTGGCGCTTTGGAGCGCCCACCTCGAGCAGGTCTGTCCGACTGGCTTCAAGCCGTTCTTTGTTATGGACCAAACTGCTCGTACAGGACCCTAGCAATTCATAAGCATCAAGCCCGCCAGCCGCCAGCGTCAGTTTGATGCTGGCGGCTTTTGATTTTTTGGGCCGCTTTCAAACCGGTTCGGAACATTTGCAGATTGCAGCGGTCAGTGCCCGCGACCGCCGACAACAGCTTCGATGCTGAAGCTTCGAAAGAGCTCGGCTCGATTGAGAAATGCAGCCGAAAGCCGAGCTCTGACTATCCCGGAGAAAACCATGAAGTCCGTTAGTTACAGCGAGCTGCTTAAGGGCAACAAGAACTTTCGAAGACTATGGGCCGGTCAGGTGATAAGCGAGCTGGGCACCTGGTTTTCGTTTATCGCCGAGCTCGGGCTGGTGCGGATGCTGTCGGGTTCGGCACTGACGACCACGGCCCTGCTCGTAGCGAGATTGCTGCCGTTCTTGCTTGCAGCCCCGATCGCCGGTGTTTTTGCAGACCGTCGATCGCGCAAGCACATAATGATCGCGGCCGACCTGATGCGTGGGGTTATTGCCTTGGCATATGTCGTCGCCGGAGCTATCGGATCTGCCTGGATGGTAGTAGCGTGCAGCGCCGTGACCGCCTCGTTAACGATGTTTTTCGAAGGCGCTAAGAATGCGTCCATCCCCAACCTGGTAGCGCCGCGCGAGCTCTTGACTGCAAACGTGCTGATGTTCTCGACCCGGTTTCTGCAGTATACGCTGGGCTCGGCGATCGGGGGATTGACGGCCGCTCAGTTCGGCTACAACGCGGCGTTTATTGTCAATGCGCTGTCGTTTATCGGCTCGGCGCTTTTCATCTTCCCGATACCGGACAGCGCGACTCGCCAGGCGCACGATGTGCCGGTGGAAGCGCAACCTGGCGGTCCAATGTCCGCCGAGGCTGCGACGATCACCCCGATCTCCGGGAGCGAGCAACCGCTCGAAGTCGCAAAGAACGGTTTCTTCGCGGATCTCCGCGAAGGGCTGCGGTACATCTGGAGAACGCCGTTTGTGCGGGCGGTGATTCTTGTAAACATCGGCTGGGGGACCGGTGGGGGAATGACGACCATTCTATTCGATCAAATCGGCGGGCACTTGTTCGCGCAGGACTCACCGAAGAACGGAGATTGGTTCGTAGCCGCGCTGTTCACCGCGGGCGGCGCGGGCGTCTTCGTTGGAATGATGCTAACCCGTCGCGTCGGTTTGTGGATTTCGGATGAGCGGCGGGCGGGTCTGTTCATTGGCTGGGCATTGCTGGCTCACGGGCTGCTCTTTTCGGTTGCCGGGTTGATGCCCACTCTCGCGTCGATGGCGGTGTGGGTCGGGCTCAGCCGGTTAGTGCTTGGAGTCGAATTCGGGTTCCAGGAAACGCTGATGATGCGCACACTGCCCGATGATTATCGCGGCAGGGTATTTACAACAGACCGGTCGTTGGAGCTTGCGACGATGGCGATTTCAACGATCGTGACCGGCTGGTTGCTGACGTGGTTCGGCCCGCGCTCGTTGATGATCGCGTCCGGATTGCTTTCGGCAGGTCCGGGAGTGATATGGCTGCTGGCTTTGTGGCTCGCGCGGTTCAAGGTGCCGGCGCGCGCTGTGCGTGAGAGCTACGGAGACTAGCGAAGACGATGATGGGGAACGCAGAGACGGCGATGAATCTGATTGGATTGATTCTAATAGCGGCGCTGAGCGGCGGCATAGTCGCCGTCTCGCTGCGTCTCCGCGCGTCCGCCTCGTCTGGTCGTTTGCGGCTCGACGGCGAACGCCCGCACGAAGATGATCGGAATACGAGCGGCCGTTCCGAATGGCTTCAGGATGCGTTCGGCCTCAAAAGCGAAGCCGGAATCTATCGAGCGGTAAAGGATCAGATTGGGCGCTGATTGGGAAAAGTCAGGATAGACAAAAGGGCCGCCGGCTTAACGTCCGGCGGCCCTTTTGATTAGTTGGATCAAGGAGCGGCTCTTTTAGTCGCCAAATCCCGCCGGCGTAACCTCCGGCTGAGGCTTTGAACTCTTCAGCTGAATCTGAACGATCTGAGCTTCCGGCGACGCCGGTTCCTTCAGAACATGCTGTCTGTAGAGCTTGGCCATTCGGTCATTCTCCTGCTGTTCCTTGATTCGATCACGCTGTTTTCGAAGCTTCTCTTCGCGCGAAGTCTTTGCGATGCCGAGATCGTCGAGATCGTGTTGAATCTCTTTAGTAACAAGCGCCTCGTTGAGCACCAGGTTGTGTGCAGCGTTTTCCAACGCGACCGACTTGCCGCCCGCAAAGATCTCGTGTCGCCCGTGTTCTTCGTACCACTTTGTGAGCGTCGCGGTCATATGCATTTTCTCGATGATATTGCGCCAGCCCACCCCGGTGTTGTAAGCGCAGAACGAAATCTCGCCTTCCTGGGTCGCATACGGGATGATGCACTGCTCAGTGCGGCGGAAGTCATAGTTGAACAGATCCTGGAACCACATCCCGGCGATAAACAGAAAGTTCCAGCGGTCCGCGCGTCGCCTCTCGACGTCTTCGATAGTGCGGTCGCCGGAAACCTTGCCGTAGTCCTTGCCCGTCGCGCCGAAGGTCTTGTCGAATTTCTTCAGCAAATCAACGAGCTTGAAGTGAGTCGGCGCCTTGAACGGATCGTAATTCTTCATTAGCGCAAGGGCCATTCCTACGATCGACAACTTCTTGCCGCGCGCGGCGTCGTTGACTTTCATTATATCCTTGGCCAGTTGCTCGGCGTGCAGGAACGCGGTGACCGGCGCCGCTTCTTTGGTCTCTTTGTCGATCATCACCGCCATGCCGATTCCGCAGTTTGGATGACACCCGCAGTTGAGCTGGCCCCAATCGTTCTGCGGCCCGTGAACCAGATCGGCCCAATCGGTAAACGTCGCCATGAACGAAATCGGGAACCAGTCCCGAATCGGCTCGCCCAGCCCGGTCTGAGTCTTCACATCATGAGCCATGTGCGAGAGGGTGTATCGTTGTGCTTGCCGGCGCTCGTCGGTTATCTCTTCGTCGCGCCCGGTGAACGACACCGGCTGAAACGAGAGAAAGTTGATCTTCTTCGGGTTGTCGAGCGCGAACTGAATGATGCGGCCCACTTGTTCGTTGTTGATGCCGTTGATAATCGTGGTGACCGGGACGATATCCACACCGGCGTTGTGCAGATTCTCGATCGCGCGGAGTTTTACGTCAAAAAGGTTGCCGACCTTTCGGTGTTCATTTGCGGCATTGCCGATTCCATCGAATTGCAAATAAGCGAAACGCAGCCCGGCTTCCGCTGCTTGTTTGCAGAACTCGGGACTCTTGGCAAACTCGATGCCGTTGGTTGCGGCCTGAACGCTGTTGTAGCCGACCTCGCGAGCATATCGAACGGCATCCAGAAAGAACGGGGACATGGTCGGCTCGCCGCCCGAGAACTGAACCGACATCTGGCGGCGAGGTTTTATGGAAATCGCGTTGTCCAGCAGTGTCTTGATGTCCTCCCAGGTGAGCTCGTGAACGAATCCGACCTGGTTGGCGTCCATGAAACAAGGATCGCACATCATATTGCACCGGTTGGTGAGATCGATGGTCAACACCGAGCCGCGCCCGTGCTTGATTGTGCTTGTTCCGTGTTTGTGAAGTTTTTCGTCGTTGTGCGCGCGAATATCTCGCCCGGGAAAGACCTCTTCAAGGTGTTTGAAAAACTCGGGGTCATTCGACATTACATCTTCAAAGTGACCATGTTTCTCGCAATCCTTGACCATCAGAATTTTGCCGTCGCGCTCGATTATCTGAGCCTTGATTTCGCCGACCTTTTCGTTGAGCAATATTTCGTGAGGCAGCTTTCCGTCGACGATCTGCTGGCGTATTTCAGGAATGCATTTCGGGCACAATGAATCAGTGGTCCGCGGCCAGCCAAGTGGCGGTTTCGTCTTCTGATAAGACTTCAACAGCGGCTTATCAGACCATCTCGGCGTGAAGGAAGGGTTAGGTTTGATGCGGTTGAGCCGTTCGAAAACTGCCCATCCGCCGCGCGCGATATAAGTCAATCCCTTCTCCGCGTACTTCACAGGTTTATGCATTTGTCTTTTCTCCTCGTGTGCGAAGCTTCATAGAATCCCACCACCTCGCAAACATTGTTGTTCATTTGCGCCGCATATGCCGGCGGTTGTTTCATTGCTTTGAATGCCCGGAGTGCTCAACCGGGCCACCTATAAAAATCAACCTTCGGCTAGGCCTTTTCAGTTTGCTCGATTTGATAAACCGTCTTTATCGCCTGTACTGACTCGCGGCGGACCGCGCCTTTCGCTGCAAGCGTTTGCGGATCGCGCCAGTTGTCGAACGTCGCGACCTGATGTACGCAGGCGATCGTGCAATAAGGCGCACACGCCTTCTTCGTCAGGTACTCCCTACGAATATCCTCTTTTGTATAGCTAGTGAGAGGGACGCCAGGGTAGCCGCGTTGTTGCGAGCAGTAGTGTACAAGCCCGTCTTCGCAAATGTAAAGATAGCGAGCGCCGGCACGGCAGCGCCACTGATTTGGCTTACCGTCTACAAGGTTCTTCTGAAAACTGTTCCACCTGACGTGCCCCTTCTTGCCCAGGTCCTTCATCTGAAAGTAAACATCACGCTCGACGCCCTTTAGCGGTTTGAGCGTTCCGAGTCCGTCGTGAATGATCCCCAATGAGCTCGAGTGGCCAAGTTCGACCGCGCGCCGACCGATAGTCCGGGCGTCTTCGGGGGTCTTTATGCCCCCTCCAATCACCGAGTTTATGTTCACCCTGAATTCGGCCAGTTCCGAAAGCCAGACGAGCTTCTTGTCCAACACCTTGAGGCTCTTTTTGGAAACATCGTCGGGTTGTACGTTGTCAATGCTGATCTGCATGTACTCGAGACCGGCTCTATTCAAATTCTTGATTTTCTCTTTTGTAAGCAGGTACCCGTTGGTGATCAGACAGGCCAGCATCCCTCGTTTGCGGATTCTGCCGACGATCTCCTCGATGTGCGGATGCATCAACGGTTCGCCCCCGCTGATTATGATTGCCGTTGTTCCCAGATCCGCGAGTTTATCCAGCCGCTCGAACATCATTTCTCGAGGCACGGGTTTCGAAACGTCATCATATTCGTTGCAATAAGAACAAGATAGATTGCAGCGGCGCATTGGAATAATGTGCGCAAGGATCGGATGGTTCGTCGACGCCAGGCCCTTGGCCATGAACCTGTATGCGCGAAAATACATTTTTACTCGACTTGTTAGCTTCATATGAAACTGTGATTGAATAAAGGTAAAGCAGCCTTCTCAGGGTCGGCCAACTGATAAAGTCCATACGAAGGCGTGATTAATGAACTGAGCAATTGATATACCCTCCACTCCCTGAACCCGCTTCTGCCGCTAAGTCCCTGCAGTTCAACGATATATCCAATCAGTCAACTGGCAAACTGCGGAGCCTGTTACGCACAAATCAAGTTTTGACTCATTACCCGAAATGGCTATGTGAGCCTCTGCGGCCTAATGACTCAGCTCGGTCCAAGAGCCCGTGTTGCCTGTCATTTTGACCCGACTGGGTATCGGCGGGCGGGCTGAACCGTTCGAGACGCGCTCGCCCGACACAAATTCACACGTTTTTTGTGAGCTTATGGTTGGAGCCTGGGTGATCGATCTAGCCCGAAGTCGTGCTAGTCATCCGCCACGCTTTCGGTAAACGTGCGTTTGTAGTCCTGATAGAACTGCAACTGATAAAGTCGCCAATAGAGCCCGCGCTGTGCGAGCAGGTCCTGGTGGGTGCCCGTCTCGCGTATTTCGCCTTTGTGCATCACGATTATTTTGTCTACGGATTGAATCGTGGACAGCCGATGGGCGACCACAATCGACGTGCGGCCTTCCATCAAACGTTCAACTGCATCCCGAATGAGCAGCTCGGTTTCAGTATCGATCGAACTCGTCGCCTCATCGAGAATCAGGACGCGAGGATCAAACGCCAGCGCGCGTGCGAAGCTGATGAGTTGTTTCTGGCCAACCGACAACCCTGCTCCCCGCTCGCGTAATTCGGCGCCATATCCTTCGGGCAGTCTTTGGATGAACGTATCCGCGTGAACCTGGCGAGCGGCGTCGCGTAACCCGGCGTCACTGATTGAGCGATTGCCTAATCGAATGTTTGTTGCGATGTCCCCCGAAAACAGAAACACATCCTGTAGCACGATGCTGAAGTTCGCCCGCAATTCTTCGAGATTCAGCTCGCGCACGTCCACGCCGTCAAGGAGAATCTGCCCGCGTTGAATGTCATAGAATCTCAACAGAAGGTTGGTGATCGTGGTCTTACCGGCTCCCGTGTGGCCGACGAATGCGACCCGCTCGCCTGGTTCGACGGTAAACGACACATCTTTTAATATCCAATCTTCGTCGTGATAGGCAAACCAGACGTTCCGGAACTCTATGTGACCGCGTGCGCGTCCTATGCTCACCGGTTTTTCCGGGGATGAAATGGTGATCGGTTCGTCGAGCAGTTTGAAGATTCGCTCCGATGACGCCATCGCCGATTGTAGAATGTTGTACTTCTCGCTTATGTCGGAAATCGGCTCGTAGAACATTCTCGCCAGCTGGATGAACGCTACGAGCGTACCGATCGTCGCTGTTCCGCGGATAACTTCGCCCCCGCCGTACCAGATAATCAGTCCGATACCGATTGACCCAATGATCTCGACCGCCGGGTAGAACACCGCGTAATAAAAAATCGTTTCGATGTTTGCCTTACGATGGGCCTGGTTGATGTCGTCGAACTTGCGCAGCTCCTTTTCTTCGCGGTTGAACAATTGAACGACCGGCATTCCGGTGATGTGCTCCTGCAGAAACGCGTTGATGCGTGCGATGCGCACCCGGACCTCGCGGAACGACGATCGGGCCCCGCGTCTGAACCAGCTGGTGAGTCCGGCCAACAGAGGCAGGATCGCGAAAGAAACAAGTGCCAGCTTCCAGTTCTCGACAAACATCCAAATCACGATGAAGAAGATCATGGCCACGTCGCCGAAGATCGCTATCACACCGGCGGTGAACATCTCGTTTAGCGCGTCGACATCGGTTGTCAGTCGGGTCATCAGCCTGCCGACCGGGTTGCGATCGTAGAACTGGACCGGCAGTTTTTGCAGATACGCAAATATCTGTTTGCGCAGGTCGTACATTATGTACTGTCCCATCGTCTGCATAACGATGGCCTGGGTGTACTGAACCGCGAACGCAGCAACACTGGCGAGCAAGAATATGATCGAGATAAAAACGATCCCCTGATAAGCGCTTTCGCCGAAACCAAATCGACCGGCGAGCTGCTTCAAAAAGAGCGCGAAGCCAGACGCGGGTTTTCCCGGATCGGGTGCAAGAAATAAATCGATGGCCGCTTTTGTTAGAGGCGGTCCGGCAAGAACCAACGGCGCGCTGAGAACGGTGAGCACCAGCGACGTCAAAGCATACGATTTGTACGGCCACAAATAGGTGAGCAGCCGGCGCATTAGCCGAGCGTCGTACGCTTTGCCGAGAACCTCTTCTTCGTGATGCGATTCCGCCATGATAGGGGATAGGGGATAGGTTATAGGGGACAGGTTACAGGCAACACAGGCGAGAGGTTACAGGTGACCTGTAACCTATTCCCTGTAACCTGTAACCTATCCCCTGTAATCTGTAACCTATCATTTCTCAACTCGCCGCAAGCTCTTCTTCCAACAGCTGCTTCTCGTACAACTCGGCGTAAAGCCCTCCGCTGGCAATCAATGAATCATGAGTGCCGCGTTCGGAGATTCGCCCGTCGTCGAGTACCACGATCAAGTCCGCATCCTTGACCGTCGATACTCGATGCGACACGATCAAGCTCGTACGGCCGCTCATGATGTTTCGCAGGTGCCCGAGTATCTTCTCCTCCGTGTATGTGTCCACCGACGACAGCGCGTCATCCAGAATCAGAATTCGAGGCCTTCGAATCAATGCGCGGGCGATTGCTGTGCGTTGCTTTTGCCCGCCTGAGAGAGTGATACCCCGTTCGCCAACCAGGGTTTCGAATCCTTCGGGGAACTCGCGGATGTCATCCGCTATTCCGGCTTCGATCGCCGCTCGCTCGATGTCATCGGCGCTCGCGTGCTCGACCCCGAACGCGATGTTTTCGGCGATGGTTTCGCTGAACAGGAACGTCTCCTGAGGCACATAGCCGATCGACGTTCGCAAAACCGACAGCGGGATCTCGCGGATAGACTTGCCGTCTATGAGCACCTGTCCCTCCTCGGCCTCGAGCAGCCGGGTGACCAGGTTCATCAGCGTCGATTTCCCGGACCCGACTCCGCCGACGAAGGCGACCGTCTGACCGGCATCGATATGAAGGTTGATGCCTTTTAAAGCCGGGTCGCGCGCCTCACCGTAGGTAAGGGTCAGATCGCGGAACTCAATCTCGCCGCGAATCGCGTCGATTCCGCTAGCGCGATCGGCGTCCCTGATTGCCGGCTCGATTGACATGATGTGATGCATGCGTCCCATCGAAGCCATGCCTCGCTGGAAGATATTTATCACCCAACCGAGAGCGATCATCGGCCACACCAGCAGACCGAGATACAGAGTGAACTGAACGAACTCGCCGATAGATATCGTTCCGCTGATGACCAGATGCCCGCCGTACCACAGGACTGCGATGAACCCAAGACCGATAAAGAACTGCAGGATCGGGTGAAAAATCCCAGACAGCCTTATGAGCTGCAGATTACGATCGACGAACTCCCGGTTGACCTGTTTGAAGCTCTCTATCTCCGCTTCTTCCTGGGTGTAGGCCCGAATTACCCGCACGCCCGCGAGCGATTCCTGCGCGCGGTTTGAAACCGTTCCGAAGTACTCCTGGACCTTCTCGAACCGATCGTGTATCCGCTTAGAAAAGTAATTAGTGGCAGTGACAACGAGCGGCATTGACAGGAATGCAAGCAGCGTTAGTCGCCAGTTTATGGAAGCCATCAGCGGGATCAACAACGCCATCGCGAAAATCGTGTTCATCGAATACATTAACGCAGGCCCGACGATCATCCTCACTGCCGACAGATCGTTGGTTGCGCGTGCCATCAAATCACCTGTTCGATGCGTTTGATAAAACTCGAATGGAAGTTTTTGGAGGTGTTCGTAGAAATCGTTCCGCAAATCGTACTCGATGTTTCGCGACATATTGATGAGCAGACGTCTCTGGGTGAACAGAAAAACGCCCTGGACGAGCGCGATCGAAATCAGCAACCCGGCGTAAAGAAGAAGCTCCGACTCGACGACTTCGGTTGCGAGGTCGTCAACCGCGTGACGGAGAACAAGCGGGGCGGCCACCTTTACCACGTTGGTCAAGAGGACGCAGGCTGAGCCGATGATCAGAATGCGCTTGTAGGGAGTGAAGTAGCTTAGAAGCTTGCGAAACGGACTCATAACTACTCTACGCTACTTCCTTTCGTTGAGTCGCATATAAGTGAGGAGACCCTTGGCCGCGAGCTGACCCGATGAATCGATGAGGTCGCATTCAGCCACGACGATTCGCCGGCCGTCGCGAATCAGCCTTGCGTCGGCGATCACCCGGCCTTCACGTATTGCGCTGAGATAGTTCACCTTCATCTCTATCGTCGTGAACCGGGCATTTGGTTCGGATGCGCCAACAATTGCAAAGGCTACCGCGGTATCAATCAATGTTGCGATCGCGCCGCCGTGCATGATACCCGCGAGCTGGAGGTGCTGTTGCTTTACCTCGAGACTCAGTCGCGCGCGTCCGTTCTCAATTGAATCCAGCTCGATTCCAAGAGAACGCGGGAAGTGGTTCGTTTCGAACTTGTCTCGTATAAGTTGTAGTTTTTCCGGAGTAATTTCCATTCGCCTATTTCTTCCTGGCGGTTATCTTTTTCGCTGCCGACACGCGTCCCGCCGCTTTCGAGTGCGCGCCGATCTTGTTTGTTTTCAAAGTGTTGAGTTTCGCTTGCGCAGTCCGCTGCCGGGGGGACCACTGATAAACACTCAAATCACAGTGGCCGCGCGCATCAAATACAACCCCTTCCGCTTCCAGCATCAATCGTTGCCGATCGGGTTCGGCAAGGATCACCCGTCCAGTAGACACCGAGCCTCGCGAATTGATGACCCGATGCCACGGGATGTTGCGCTCATCGCGCGGCGTCGCGTGCATTGCCCATCCGACAAGCCTGGGACTGTAGCGCTCCTCGAGGAGCCGCGCGATCTGACCGTAGGTCATCACCCGCCCGCGAGGAATGCGCAGTACAAGCCGATAAATCTTTTCAAACACTTTCTCGAACTGCCCGAGAGGCCGATTGGGCGACTTTGCCGCGGAGCGACTCTCGCCCACTCGCCCCCTCGCCCCGTCTCCCCCTCGCGTTCGCGTCGTCGTTTTACTCATGCAGCGCTGGCGGCTCGATCCCGGCGAGCCGGTAATAAGTGTACAACTGACCTCTGTGATGAATCTCATGTTCGGTAACAAACCACAGCAGCACGCCGCGCCGGAGCCGCCGGCCATGAAACTCCACTTCTTCTCTCCATTGTTCCGGCGTCAGCTTCGATACTTCGCTTGCGAGTTCTTCGTGCTGTCTATCGAATGCGGTGGCGATTTCATCGGCAGTGCGCGAAAGGTCAAACGGGACCTTCTGGCCTGATCCGGCAAGCGCCGAGCGTACAAGTACCGCTTCGGCCTGCGGTATGTGGCCGATCAGCTCGCGCATCGTGAACATATCTTCCTTGGGCCGCCAGTCAAGCTTGTCGTCCGGGGCGGCCCTCAGCACCCGCGACGTGTCCTTGTGAATGCGATTCCAGTTACTGACAAAACGCTCCGCGTCACTCATTGATTGCTCCTCCGATATTCGCTGTGAAAGACTAAGCCGTCATTATCCGGTTAAGCAACGTTAGCCGCAACCGCGAGCCGATGCGAACTGTAATTCACTGGGGGCGAAGCCGGCCACATAATGAAATTTATGCTACGCATTGTCACCCCCGGCGTGCCAAATCCCGAGACCGGATCGACGTGAGGTGATCATTTTTCCTGGAGTGAAGTGGATTACTCCGGCTTTGGGGCATGCTTTTCGTTGTCAGATGACACAAATTGTGAGCACGTCCTGCCGGAATTTGTCAGCTTCCGGGGTGGACGACGATGCCATTAGTAAAAGTGGTTTCTTAAGGCGCGTCCTCTAATCGAAAAATGGAAAGGAGAGTTCGCGCCTCTAAGCCGCGAGCGATGATTGTTGGCACGTCCATTGCAAAACCTTCTCGCGGTTCTAGCAATCAACAGTTAGATATTAGAAACCTCTTCTGCTCAGAGCAACTGCGGGATGCGGAACTAAATGCAGAGAATGGAAGGGAGGATGGGGGCCCTGCCTTCCATTCAAAGCAAGTCACAACGGCGGGCAGGCCGGAGTGGCCAGCATCAAAGCTGTAAAGCAACACTGAGAGAAGCGACAGACAGTACACAGTTCGAAGTGCAGGGGCACACGGGGGCGTGACCCTGTACCAGGACTCAGCAAGCCGCCGATAACAAAAGTTATCGGCGGCTTGTTATTTGGACCCCGACCATCGTCACGCTCGTCACTTTTCCTCTTTATCATTCTTAGCGTCCAGTATCTCCAGCTTTTTGCGCACCGCATCGACTCGCGCACGGAGTCGCGTTGACTGACTGACAAGTTCGGCGAGACTTTGCTGCTGGGCGGTTTGCTGACTCCTTACGTCTTCAAGCGCTCGCTGAAGTTCATTGCGTATCGCGGCTTCGGCCTCGTCGCGACGGAGCCCGCCGCGCGCCAACAGCTCACCTTGAATGTTTCTCATTCGTCGTTGAATGTCTTGCTCGCGCGCGTCCAGTTGAGCCTTGTTGCTGGAGGCTTCCTGGATCTTATCTTCTACCTTTGCGAGGCGATCCTCGTTTAGCAGTAGTTCCATCATTCCGGAGTTGCGTTCAGTTTCGCGCCTCAACTTTCGCATCTCGTCGGTGAGTAAACCGATCTGCGTAGACAGGCTGGTGATCGCGCGGCGCATCGCCTCGTCCGCGTCTTGAATCGGGGTCGTCAGCTGTTTGTTTTCCACAGGTTCAGGTACCGGCTTTTGAGTCGGCTTTGTCTGACGAGGTCTCCCGGGCGGGTCTTGATGGCTGGGTGGTGCTCCCAGAACTCTGAAACCGGGGACTACGATCGTCGCGGTGATTGCTATGAGCAAACTCAGCAGGTGTCGCTTCATATTTCGAGCTCCTCGTGACGGCTTCGTTATTGTTTTATCTAATCCATCGTCTAGAGGTTAGTTCCAAATCCTCGCCGTAGCAACGGGATTTCCCGAGTGTCGAAAGCGCGGGATTGAGTAGTGTCCTATTAGTATATGAATGAATGGTGACTCGTACGGGATTTGAACCCGTGTTACCGCCGTGAAAGGGCGGTGTCCTAGGCCCCTAGACGAACGAGTCAGACTGCGGAGCACGCGTTACACTCAAAAAATCGATCAATCAAAGACAGTTGATATTAGAGGACGAGCCTCGCGTTACGCAAGCGGGAGCCCCCTTCGGTAGTGGGCGCACAGTACGTTGCGCAGACATTCACATGTCTTCCTGTCGCGGTGAGCGCGGAACGCAACAGCGGAACGCAACAAAGGATAACCGCGTAGCGGTGGCCTCTCGATAGTTTGCGGGATTCGTGATTCCCGTGGGCCGCGTAGCGGTTACCTGCGTCTGTCGATACTCGATTTTCTTGGTCATAGGCGAACGCGGCCCGGAGGATCGCGTGCCAAGCAGACTATCGAGAGGCCACGGCTACGCGGTTAAACGGAAGGCGACGTTCAGCGGCCTGCTCAAGTCAACCTGAGCTATCCCCTGGTTGGGACCCGATTCGCTTTCCCGCCAATTCCATTCTGCCGAAGCGGTGACCTCCGAGACGCCCCGCAATCTCTCAGCGTGCTTTCTGCATCGCCGAATAGTTTCGCTTATCAACTCATAAGGATTATCTATTTGTTCGTGCCGTCGAATCGTGTTATCCACTATAGCCTCAGCACAGAAGTCTCAGGGTCACTGTGAGTTAAGAATGCAGGATGCATACGTCAATTCAATCGGAGCGCTGACGGAAAACTGGCAGTTCGCTTGCCGGATCGCGACCCCTCAAACCAGTGCGAAACGACAACTCGGACAAGGCGCCTCGCGACTCCTTTCGGGCATCCAGGTCGGGCTCGTGGCTGTAAACATCGTCAGCATTATCCTCCTCCGCGGCAGCGGATGATGGTCGCGCTCATTGTTTAGCGCAAAGGCCACCATCCGAAACCGGAATGGTGGCCTTTTTGATTTGGTTGTCCGACAAACAAAGGAGAATTCGGTGGCAGCGATACTTGAGAACAAGGCGGTGGATGATGCCGATGCTCGCAAAATTCCGATGGTGATGCGCGGCGCCCAGATACTTTGCGAATCCCTCCTCCGCGAAGGCGTCGATACGATTTTCGGCTACCCCGGCGGGGCCGTGCTGCACATCTACGACGAGCTTCACAGGATGTGCGGCCGGCTACACCACGTGCTGAGCCGCCACGAACAGGGCGCCATTCACATGGCCGAGGGATACGCCAAGGCCACCGGCAAAGTCGGCGTAGCGTTGGTGACATCGGGCCCGGGCGCTACCAATGCCGTCACCGGAATCGCAAACGCATTCATGGACTCTACGCCGCTGGTCGTCATTTCGGGTCAGGTGCCCAGAAAGATGATCGGCACCGATGCGTTTCAAGAAGCGGACACAGTCGGCATTACTCGGCCGTGCACAAAGTACAACTATCTCGTCAAAGATATCCGCGATCTTGCCGAGGTCATCAAAGAGGCGTTCTACATTGCATCGAGTGGCCGTCCGGGCCCAGTCCTTGTCGACATCCCGAAAGATGTGACCGCTGAGACCGCGCCTTTCGTTTATCCCGATCGGGTATCCCTTCCCGGTTATCGGCCAGGTCTTCGCGGCAGCCTCAAGCAAGTGAAACGAGCGGTTGAGCGGATTTGTCAGGCTCGCCGGCCCGTCCTTTATGTCGGCGGCGGAGTGATTCACTCGAACGGCTCGGACGAACTGCTGGAGCTTGCCGAAAGGCTTTCGTTGCCGGTCACTCCGACGTTGATGGGGCTTGGCTGCTTTCCATCGGGCCATCCACGAAGCCTGGGCATGCTCGGTATGCACGGGACCTACTGGGCCAACATGGCGATCTCCGACTCTGATTTGATCATCGCGCTAGGCGTTCGATTTGACGATCGGGTGACCGGCGCGCTCGATAAGTTCGCCCCAAATGCCGAGATCATTCACATAGATATCGATCCAACATCGGTCAGCAAGAACGTCCGCGCTCAGATCCCGATCGTCGGCGATGCGAAGAGTGTCGTTCGGCAGATGCTCGACCTGTTGCCCGAGCGAGCGTGTGAAACCAGCGAGAGCCGGTTGGCCGATTGGTGGGAACAGATCCAAACGTGGCGAGAGTATGCACCGCTCGCATACAAAAACAGCGACCAGGTGATCATGCCTCAATACCTGATCGAGGAGTTGTACGGGCTGACAAAAGGCGATGCGATCATCGCTACCGATGTTGGACAACACCAGATGTGGCTCGCACAGTACTACCCGTTCAACGGGCCGCGACAATCGCTGACCTCGGGAGGTCTTGGGACCATGGGCTTTGGTTTTCCGGCAGCGCTCGGCGCCCAGATCGCATTTCCAAATCGGCAGGTGATCGCTTTCGTCGGCGACGGGGGTTTTCAGATGACCGCCCAGGAACTCGCCACCGCCGTGCAGTACAAAACCAACATCAAGATCATCGTGATGAATAACAACTATCTTGGGATGGTTCGGCAATGGCAGGAGATCTTTTACGACGGCGCTTACTCGCACGTGAACATGGAGTGGCTGCCAGATTTTGTAAAGCTCGCCGAAGCGTATGGAGCGGTGGGGTTGAGAGCGACACGGCCCGACCAGTTGCCCGGCGTTCTGCGGCGCGGACTGGCGACGCCCGGCGTCGTGGTGATGGATATTCTGGTTTCTGAAGAAGCTAGCGTATATCCGATGGTTCCCGCCGGCGCCGGTTTGAAAGAGATGGTGCTCGGATGAGGCACACACTGTCGATCCTGGTTGAGAACCGATTTGGCGAGCTGTCACGCATTGTCGGTTTGTTCAGCGCTCGCGGCTACAACATTGAAAGCTTAACCGTCGCGGAGACGCTCGATCCGAAAATCTCTCGGATGACACTGGTAACCGCCGGGAACGACCAAACTATTGAGCAGATCACTCGTCAACTTGAAAAGCAGATCCGGGTGATTGAAGCCGTCGACATGACCGGGTTTTTGCACATCGAGCGCGAGATGGCGCTCATCAACGTGAGCGCCGAGGCCGGACCGGCGCGTCAGGAGGTAGTGAGTCTTGCCGGCATCTTTCGCGCAAAAGTCGTCGATGTGTCGAGTGACGGGATCATCGTCGAAGCGACGGGCGATTGGGCCAAAGTAAGCGCATTGATCGAACTGCTCAAGCCTCTGGGCATTCGCGAAATCGTGCGAACCGGAACAGTGGCGATCACCAGGCTCTCGGAAAGAAACGCAGCGCAGGATGTTGTTCAAGAGATTGATGAGGAAATGACGGTGTAACCTCGGAGTTTACTGTACCGCAGACTGTCCAGTCTGCGGTGCTCGAATCGCGCGAACTAAGAACCCGCAGACTGGACAGTCTACGGTACCGGAGAAATCATGAACGTTTATTACGACAAAGATGCGGATCTCGGTCTTCTCAAAGGTAAGAAGATCGCGGTGATCGGCTACGGCGCGCAAGGCTATGCCCATGCCAACAATCTCAAAGACTCGGGCTGTGATGTGATCGTCGGACTCAGATCGGACAGCGCGTCCCGAGACAAAGCCGAGGCCGCGGGGCTTGTGGTTCAAGACACGGACGAAGCTGCGTTCAACGGCGACGTGGTGATGATGCTTGTTCCCGATGAGCTTGCGCCGAAAATCTATCAACAGGAAATCGCAAACAATCTTCTTCCGGGTAACTATCTTGCCTTCGCGCACGGCTTCTCGATCCACTTCAAAAAGATTCTCCCGCAGGACGAAGTAAACGTTTTCATGGTCGCGCCAAAAGCCCCGGGCCATCTGGAACGATACGAATACACCCAGGGGCGCGGCGTTCCCTGTCTGCTCGCCGTTCATCAGGACCCGACCGGCGACACCCGCCAGATCGGGCTCGCATACGCGTCGGCGATAGGAGGCGGACGAGCCGGGATAATCGAAACAACTTTCAGAGAGGAGACCGAGACCGATTTGTTCGGCGAGCAGGCCGTGTTGTGCGGCGGGCTGACTTCGTTGATTCAGGCTGGGTTCGAAACTCTGGTCGAGGCCGGATACTCGCCGGAGATGGCCTACTTTGAATGTCTGCACGAAGTGAAACTTATAGTCGATCTGATCTACGAAGGCGGAATCTCAAACATGCGCTATTCGGTTTCGAACACTGCCGAGTATGGCGATTTGACTCGGGGGCCTCGTGTCATAAACGGCTCTACGCGCGAGGCGATGAAGAGTTTGCTTGCCGATATTCAATCGGGCGCCTTTGCGGATGAGTGGATGGCAGAGCACGAAGCCGGAAAGACGAGATTCAAGGAATTGGAGGCAAGAGGAGAAACTCACCAGATTGAAGAAGTCGGCAGGCGGCTCCGCGGAATGATGCCCTGGCTGTCCGAGAAGCGGCTCGTCGATAAGGCTAAAAATTAAGTGAATGGCAAATAATATGGGTTTTTTTGATTGGGACAGAATGACGCCCGAGAGCATCTCCGAGCTTTACACTCGGAAGGTCGCTCTCGGGGACAACATAGCGGTCGCGAGAGTCGAAGTGATGCAGTGGGCGGTGACTCAACCGCATACGCACGACAGCGAGGAAATAATCATCGTCCTCAAAGGGGCGTGGCGTTTTCACTTGCCGACAGGCCCGGTGACTCTCCGCGCAAACCAGATCCTTTCGATTCCACCCGGTGTAGAACACTCCTCTGAAGCGCTCGAAGATACGATCGCGCTGGACATCTGCTCACCGATGCGGCTCGATTGGATAACCGGTGAAGATCGCCTTCTTCATCACGATCCCGATGAGTTCTTGTGGGCGGTTTGAAATGAGAGTCTGGATCTACGACACCACGCTGAGAGACGGGACGCAGGGCGAAGGCGTTGCATTTTCTGTCGAGGACAAACTGATGATCGCGCGTCAGCTTGATGAGCTGGGCGTCGATTACATCGAAGGTGGATGGCCGGGCTCGAATGTCAAAGACGCCGAGTTCTTTGCGCGAGCGCGCTTCCTCGGTTTCAATCGCGCTCGGCTCGCTGCATTCGGAAGTACCTCCCACCCTCGCCAACGCGTGGAAACAGATCCAAACCTCAAGGCATTGTTGGAAGCCGAAACGCCGGTTGTGACTATCTTCGGCAAGACCTGGGACTTGCACGTAACCAAAGCCCTGGGAATCTCGCTTGAGAGGAACCTCGAACTGATCTCGGCATCGGTTGCCTATCTGAAATCGAAAGGCCGCGAGGTTATTTATGACGCTGAGCATTTCTTCGACGGCTTTCGAGCCGACGCGCCCTACGCCCTCGAAACTCTGCTCGCCGCGGAGCGAGCCGGGGCGGACTGGATCGTGCTCTGCGACACAAACGGCGGAACGCTCACGAGCCGAGTAACCGAGATAGTTCGACAGGTTACTCGGGCGGTGAGCGCGCCGCTCGGTATGCACGCTCATAACGATTCGGAACTGGCGGTCGCAAACTCGATCGCTGCCGTTGAGTGCGGAGCGACGCAAGTGCAGGGAACGATCAACGGATATGGTGAGCGCTGCGGGAATGCGAATTTGTGCACGGTCATCCCGGCGCTCGAGTTGAAGCTGGGCAATCAAACGATAGGCCATGAGCGGTTAGCCACTCTCACTCACGTTTCGCGATACGTGGCCGAGCTTGCCAACCTGCCACACCCGAGCGACCTGCCGTTCGTAGGAAAGAGCGCATTCGCCCACAAGGGCGGCATCCACGTGAGTGCGGTAATGCGCGATCCATCAACCTACGAGCACGTCGACCCGGAGTTGACCGGTAACAGCCGCCGCGTGCTGGTCTCCGACCTTTCTGGAAAGAGCAACATATTGTACAAGGCGGCGGAGATGGGGATCGACGTCTCAGGCGATCACCTCAAGCTTCAACCAGTGATTGACCGCATCAAACAACTCGAACATGAAGGCTTTCAATTCGAGGCAGCCGACGCAACGTTCCGCCTTCTGCTCGAAGGGGCGATGGGCAGCTATCAAGAGTTCTTTAGACTTGAGGGCTATCGCGTCACCACCCAACGTGAGTCGGGCGGATTGCTGACGTCTGAAGCGCGGGTGACGGTAGCGCTCAACGGGGAGTTTCGGGAAGCGATCGCCGAGGGCTGCGGGCCCGTTCACGCCCTCGATAGGGCGCTGAGGCGCAGCCTGAGCCCGGCGTTCGAGTGCCTCGAAGAAGTCCAGTTGACCGACTACAAAGTCAGAGTGCTGGATGCGGATAAAGCAACCGCCGCGAAGGTCCGAGTGCTGATCCAAAGCCGGGATGGTCGAGAGTGTTGGAGCACCGTGGGCGTCTCAGACAATGTTATCGAAGCCAGCTGGCAGGCCCTCGCCGACTCTGTCAACTACAAATTGCACCGTGCCCACAATGCGGCGGAGAAAATAGAGAGTTCAGCGTGAATGTAGCGTCGCCTCCACCGACGCAGGGGGACTGTGTGAAAACTCTAGGCAATATCCCCAACTTCAGTTGGGGGTTCTTTTAGGTTTGGCCTAGGTGCTGCGTTATCAGGCTTCCCGATCGGAGCATAGAAACGTACAAAAAAATGGGCGCGCCCCACTGAGACATTCAGCGTGCCTCGCAGGGATCTTCAATGACGTTCGATAAAACGAATTTGGTATGGATGAACGGAGAGCTCACTCCGTGGAATGGCGCGACCGTTCACGTGTCGGCTCATGCGCTGCATTACGGCAGCGGTGTGTTTGAAGGCATGCGGTGCTATGAAACCAAAACCGGTCCGGCTGTCTTTCGGATGGACCAGCATCTCGAACGGCTTTTCTTGTCAGCGAGTTGGTATGGAATTCGGATTCCTTATTCCAAAGACAAACTTGCAGATGCGGTTTGCGCGACGATTTTGGGCAACGGCTTCAGCAGTTGTTATGTGAGGCCGATCTGCTATTACGGCAGCTCGAGCCTCGCTGTGCATCCTCTCAACTGCCCGGTAGAAGTGGTAATTCTTGCCTGGCCGTGGGGGGCGTACCTTGGCGAAGAAAGCGTCGAACGAGGCGTGCGCGTGACAGTTGCTTCGTGGGCGAAGTTCCATTCCCGCATGTTGCCGACGACCGCCAAGGGTTGTGGAGGGTACTTGAACTCGATGCTGGCGGCTCGCGAAGCAGCAGCCGCCGGCTATGACGAAGCACTGCTCCTGGACGAGTCGGGTCACATCGCCGAGGGTTCGGGAGAAAACCTGTTTCTCGTCCGCGATGGCCGTTTGTTGACCAACGATGAAAGCTCTTCTATCCTGCTCGGGATTACCCGTGATTCGGTTATCGATATCGCCCGCGATCTTGGCTATGAGGTGGAGGTCGGACGGCTCACGCTCGATGATCTTCGCTCGGCGGACGAAGCGTTCTTCACCGGCACTGCGGTTGAGGTCACCCCGATCCGAGAGCTGGACGGAACGCAGATAGGTGCGGGGCGGCGCGGCGTGGTGACGCAAAGGATACAGCAGGTATTCGCCGATGCCACGGCGGGTCGAGATAGCCGTTACGCAAGCTGGCTACACCAGGTCGCGGACAAGCCGGCTGCGGTTGTTGTATAAAAGCGTTTTGAGTATCGCCTTGATTCGAGGTTTACGATGGAGTTGATGCAGCTCGAGATGTTTGTGGCGATGGTGGAAGAAGGCAGCTTTCGCAAAGCGGCCGACCGCGTGTTCCGCACCCAGCCGGCGCTGACAATGGCGCTTCGCAAACTCGAGCAGGAACTCGGCGCCCCGCTCTTCGATCGTTCCAAACGCAACGATTATGTGCTGACCGATTCCGGCGAAGTGCTTTACGAGCACGCCAAGCGATTGCTCAATTTAAGAGATGAGGGCGTCGCAGCTCTCCAACAACTCCACACCTTTCAAAGTGGAAGAATCCGCATCGGAGCAAACGAGAGCACCAGTCTGTACTTGCTGCCGCGCCTGATCCTCGAATTCCGCGAGCAGTATCCGAAGATAAAGATCGAAGTCTCGCGACAACTTTCGGCCAGGCTTCCGTACGAGCTGCACCAGCGTAACCTCGATTTTGCGATCCTCTCTTTCTTGCCTGATGAGAGCGACCTTGAAGCGACTCCAATAATGAGAGATGAGCTTGCGTTTATCGTAAGCCCGTTGCACCGGCTGGCCGGCGCCGAGCGAGCGCACATTCGCGACCTGGGGGCCGAATCGTTTGTAGGCCACAACGTCCGCTCGCCTGCCCGCGAGAAAGTGATCGAGACCTTCCGCAGGTTTCAGACACCACTCAACATCACCATCGAAATAACAACCATCGAAACGATAAAGCGATTCGTGGCCATGAATCTGGGCGTGGCTTTTGTTCCTTTGATGTGCGTACGTGAAGAATGTGAGCGCGGGGAGCTGGTTGTCGTCCCGATAGACGGATTCCGGCACGAGAGAACTCTGTGGGCGGTACGCCGTCGGACTGACGCTCAGTCTCACGCAGCGCAGGCGTTTAAGCGTGTAATCGAGTCGATTAGCGAGAAGCTGCTCGGCGGTCAGTCGAGCGCTCCGGTTCGAGCTCCGGGCAAACCTCTATCCGACGCGGTGAATTGAGCCGCACACGCCAGCGGGTTTGTGGTTTGTGGTTCGAGAGTCCGCCAAGTCAACGATGGATAAAACCAGAGACCAGAAACCAGAAAGCTTGCAAAGGAGTCAGGTGACCGATAATCGCAGAAGCAAACTGATCACTCAGGGAGTTAATCGCTCGCCTAACCGGGCGATGCTCCGCGCGGTCGGTTTCGGGGATGACGATTTCATTAAGCCGATCATCGGCGTCGCAAACGGCTACAGCAACGTAACCCCGTGCAACCTGGGCCTCGACGGATTGGCTCGAAGAGCCATGGCCGTCCTCACGGCATCCGGCGCGATGCCTCAGGTCTTTGGAACCATTACGGTAAGCGACGGCATTTCGCAGGGCACCGAAGGTATGAAGTATTCGCTTGTTTCTCGCGAGGTCATAGCCGATTCGATCGAAACCGTTTGCAACGCCCAGAGTATGGACGGAGTGGTGTGCGTCGGCGGGTGTGACAAAAACATGCCAGGAGCGATGATCGCAATCGCACGTTTGAACATCCCGGCGATTTTTGTTTACGGAGGCACGATCAAGCCGGGCGAATACGCCGGCCAGGCTCTGACGATCGGAAGCGCGTTTGAGGCAGTTGGCAGTTTTAGCGCCAGGAAGATCACCGAGCGCGAGTTGCTTGAAGTTGAGCGGCACGCGTGCCCGGGCGCCGGATCGTGCGGCGGGATGTTCACTGCTAACACCATGTCTTCAGCAATTGAGGCGATGGGCATGAGCTTGCCCTATTCTTCAACGATGGCCGCCGAGGACTCTGAGAAGTCTGACAGCGCGGCGGAGTCCGCGGAGGTGCTGGCGGCGGCCGTCCGCAAACAAATCCTTCCGAGCGATATCCTGACCCGCAAAGCCTTCGAGAACGCTATTGCCGTGGTAATGGCCGTAGGCGGCTCCACCAACGCGGTATTGCATCTGCTGGCGATTGCGCACGCGGCTCGAGTGCCACTGACGCTCGATGACTTTGAAGCCATTCGCACCCGGGTGCCGGTGCTATGCGATCTCAAACCATCGGGTAAATACGTAGCGACTGATCTTCATCGGGCTGGCGGAATCCCTCAGGTGATGAAGATCTTGTTGGTCAACGGATGTCTGCACGGCGACGCGCTGACGATAACCGGGGACACGGTCTCCGAGACGCTGAGCGGTGTGCCGAGCGAACCATCCGGCGATCAGGATGTCATACGACCGTGGAACGACCCTGTTTATGAGCAGGGTCATCTAGCGATTCTGAGAGGCAATCTGGCGACGGAAGGCGCGGTTGCAAAGATCACCGGCATAAAGAGCAAGACTATTACCGGTCCAGCTCGCGTTTTCGAATCCGAAGAGATTTGTCTGGAAGCGATTCTGGCGGGTCAAATCAAACCCGGTGACATAGTTGTGATTCGCTACGAAGGACCAAAGGGCGGTCCGGGGATGCGCGAGATGCTGGCGCCGACGTCTGCGATTATCGGTGCGGGTCTTGGAGATTCAGTGGCGCTAATCACCGACGGGCGTTTTTCGGGGGCGACCTATGGGATGGTTGTAGGACACGTCGCGCCTGAGGCAGCAGTAGGAGGAACCCTGGCGCTGGTTGAAGAGAATGATTCGATAACCGTTGACTCAGAAGCGCGGCTGCTGCAGCTCAATGTGTCGGACGACGAGTTATCTCGACGTCGCGCGAAGTGGCACAGACCTGCTACTCGTTACCCGCGCGGCGTTCTCGCCAAGTACGCAAAGCTGGTGTCGAGCAGCAGCCTCGGCGCGGTGACGGATGGCGATGTGAGTTCCGATTAGACATACGCGTCCAGCGCAATACACCCGCCTGTTGATTTCCCTAATAGATCGAAAAACCTTCCTAGGTACAACTTTCTACAGGCCGAAGTCTAACTACTGGAATACACTTGTCGCCGCCAGGTTGCCAGCAGCATCACCACGAACCGTTCAAGTGACCGCTTCAATGGGCGTGCGCAATAGCGTGTGTACACGCCTTCCAGCAGAAACTCCGCTGCCGGCTCGGTGACAATAGAATGCGGAAGGGTGTGGACGGCCCTCGTCGCTGCTTAGTTCACACGAGATCAAAGCGGTCGAGGTTCATCACCTTCGTCCACGCCGCTGCGAAGTCACGCACGAACTTTTCCTTCGAGTCTTCCTGCGCGTAAACCTCGGCGAGGGCTCGGAGCTGGGAGTTCGAGCCGAAAACTAGGTCGACGGCGGTGCCGGTCCACTTCAGAGCGCCGGTGGCGCAATCGCGCCCCTCGTACTCGTTCGGACCCGAGGCGGATCGCTTCCACTCCGTGCTCATGTCCAGCAGATTCACGAAGAAGTCGTTGGTCAACGTCCCGGGACGGTCGGTGAAGACGCCGTGCGGCGACTGACCGACGTTGGCGTTCAGCGCCCGCATCCCGCCGACCAGCACCGTCATCTCGGC
>DASRIZ010000244.1:0-3348 GCA_035649735.1 Blastocatellia bacterium
GTTTCGCTTGCTGCGGCGCTTCCTGCGTCACATGCCGCTTCGCGATGTCGTCTACCTCATCATTAAACCCTTCCTCGGACAAAAGCAGGGGCCGACCAAGAACGAGAGGCTTTCGCGTGCCGTCGAGCATCGCGCGCTCAAGGATGCGGCGGCGAAGTTCACGACGCTCCCCGATGAATTGCTAGCCGACGGGACCGGGGACCATTATCCAGAGAGGTAGTCCACGCAGCGCGACGAGGATTTCTAGGTGAGATCGATTTGATCCGCCATCTGAAGGACAATCATTTGCCTCACCCCTTTCGCTTGCTCGGGTGCGGCCGCTGCAGGCTGGTGTGTCCGAGATGGACAAGGAGTTGATATTCAGTGATTGAATAACTTAGTGATTTTGTCTTCTCAGGGCGAAGGTGAAGCGCGGCTCGAGTATTAACCCAAATTGTCCTCACCGCGTGACGATGATGCCGACCTCATGCGCGAAGGTGAATCCGATGCCAAGCGGTATCCCGCCAGAATCATCCTTCGGTCACCAATCCCGCTCCGCAGCCAGCGCAATCCAATCCCGCCCGACACGAGGATTGGGGATTCTCGTAGCACGCATAACCGCTGAATACAGACGAATCTTCTAACCTTTGCCGTTACTTTGTCGCGGTCACGTTTGATAGAACGAATCGGCGCAAACTACAAAATCTCCGGCTATATCGGCAATGCGATGAAAGCGCTTCTCACTGTGCGCGAAAGACGATCGGCCCCATAAAGGATTCAGCCGTCGAGTGGGTGTCATTCGAGTCGATCGAAATCGTGATGGCACTGGGATTATCGGGGAATTCGCCGTAGATCTTCGCATAATCTTCGACGACGTTGCGACGTTCCGTAAGCCACTTACCGAGATCTCCTGACCCGGACCGCATCACCACAAACGTGACCGTCCCGGTCTTCTGGCTCTGCACAATCGTTGTGACCGGAGTCGTCGCGTCCCAGACATATCCAATAATCCGCGAGCGAAGGAGTGCGGGAACCCGCGGCCATACGACGTAGAGTTGGGCTGCCATATCCGTGGTTTCTTTCCGCCGCAGGTCGCCGCCCGTCGGGAGAATGGTCGCCTTCCAGGTCCATTCCAGAATGGGGGTTTCTTTCAAGTTTACTTTGCCTGTGATGTCTCTTGCGATGGTCGAATGCTCGTCTCGACTCTCTAGGTGGATAACCCGCCTGCCGCCGCCTTGCTCGATCGTGAAATCGTACTCGGCACGCTGTCCAAAGGCTTCGCCCTTCCAGCCCGAAGGAATCCCTTTTCGGTTCACCGCATGGGTCAACCAGTCCTCAATCACGACGACGCGATCGGCGCCCGCTGCCGTTAGAAGGAAAACCGCGGACATCAAACCGACCCATTTACTGGCGATCAGTAGGTCACCCTTATTCATATCGAACTGTCGAATTATTCAGCACGGAGTGGCTTGCCGCACCTACTTGAGAGCATTTCGGCCCTATGAGCCGTCAGGCAACCGACCGCTTTCAACTAATGGCCGGATGCCTTAGCGTGCAAGGTTTGAATCAGTTCCTCCAACGAGGCCCTGTGAAGAATTCTCGCGAACTGAGACCGATAATTTCCAACAAGGCTGACGTCATCGATAACCGCATCGTAGACCATCCACTGTCCATCTGTGAGATGGAGCTTGTATTCGATTTTGATCGGATTCCCCTCGCCGCCAACAACCCGCGTGTCGACTTCCGCCGATTCTCCATCCGACCAGTCGTGGTCATAAACTATTTTTTCACCTCGGTAAGAACCGAGCGTGCTCATATATGAGTGTTCGACAAAGTCAGTGAACACCGATACAAATTCTTCTTTCTTGCCTTTCAGATCATTCCACCGAGTCCCGAGCGATTCCTTCGCCATTGCCGCAAAATCAAAGCGGACCAGAAGGATCTCCCGCAGAGAATTCCTGTTTCTCTCAATGTCTTCCGGACTTCGGATGGTCCGGAGAACTTCGATGACGCGATCGATGCTACCTTGAAGTTGCTCCTTCGCGGTCTCGGCCGCGTTTGCGGCAAACACCAGAAGGAGCACCGATACCATCAACGCGAAATTTAAGTATCTGTGCTCAGGCGACATCATTAATTCTCTTTTATGGCAGCTAGAGTAAACAGCGATTGCGGGTTTCCGGTTTGCGTCCAACAACCGGCGGCTCAATCCGAGACGCTGATGGTGGCCGCCGACTTTCGGAAAACCGCATCTAGCTTTATTTCAGCGGCCGGGCATTGTCCTAATTGACTGTGCGCGTGCTGGGCTTATTGCGCAGCTTTGACCTGTGTACCGTCTTCAGTAAAATACGCGTCAAGCTCTTTTCCTTCCTTCTCATACTCGACTTCGTAAGTCACTTTGCCGTTGCGCTCTATTTTCTCGATTGACTTAATTTTGCTACCAGTCGTCACCTTTTCAATGGCAGCTCTCACGGGTCCCGGTACCTGCGTAATAGTGACGACCGTTTCTTTTTTGCCAAACATCCCACAACTGATTGTGACTGAACTAATTAGCAGCGCGATAAGAATGCTCCTAACTAGCCCGCTCGCGATTCGTCTCCTCATGTTTAGACTCCTTTCACCATGGCTTTCCGGACAAAACATCTGATTGCGCACTTCGCGGTCTGAACTCGTTCTCGCCTCTCTCGATGGAGCCACGGGTGATGGAGGCTTTGGCTCAGCATATTTTTTCTTTTATTTCCTGAAAATCACTTCATCCATACTGCTACGAGAACCGCTGAGATACCCATGAGACAAACCGTTAATACGAAGAGGTTCACAAGCCGGACCAGTATCGCCAGTGATGAAAGCCTGCAAGCGCTGGCCAGCCGCAGCGATTTCCCCAGACGACAGGATCAATATCGAAAATCGGCCCGCCGCTCGGGCGCCACCGAAGTCCAGCGAATTCATCACCCGCATGACGCACCTGCGTATCGCTCGATCCAAGCGATAGCGAAAGGCCTTTTTTTCTCGCCGGCGACCGTCACTTATAATCCTCCGATAGACATCATGAGTCATTTTTACGCCGGGCAGTTGGCGAAGTAACGCCAAAGCGTTGCCTAGAGATTTCGCAAAGATTACATTTTTGAAGGGTTTGAGCCGTTGGTCGGTTATGCCTCGCGGCCAAACGGCAATAGAACGCAAAAACGGACCTGAGGCGCTCGGACGAGACCCAGGCCGAGAGACCCCGCCGCGATAGAACCCCTCCCAGATTCGTGTCATTTCATCCGTAGATGCCGACGACGGCTCGACGAGACGGTTGAGACAACGAAGGTTGCTCGACTTCCCGAAACCAGACGGGCCCACAAACGTAAAGGCAGATAATCTGGAAGA
>DASRIZ010000245.1:0-5121 GCA_035649735.1 Blastocatellia bacterium
CGAATGACGCCAGCCAGTAATCGAGCCCCGATGGTAATCATTCCCAGAAACTCTTCTCGGGAACGATGATCACGTCATCGGGTTGAAGCTCAACATTGCCACCAAGGTCCGCTCCGGATTCAAAGGCACCATAGTTGAAGAAAATGGTCGATTCGACACCGGCGACCTTGCGTCGGATTTGAATGCGCTTCCTGGCGGCGAATTGGCCCAAGCCACCAGACATTGCAATCGCTTGCATGACCGTTGTACCGGATCGAAGCACATAGGGACCCGGTTTGTTCACTTCGCCCGTGATGTAAAACCTTGGCTTCTGCTCATCTTCCTGCTTGGCGGTGGAGATGAGTGACACCGTAATATCCAGACCTCCGGTGTACTTATCGCGGAGCTTGGAGCGCAGAGCCTTCTCGAGAGCTTGTGGCGTGAGTCCACCGGCTTTGAGCTGTCCGGCGAGGGGAAACGAAATGAACCCTGTGGGGCCGACGACGACTTGGCGGTCGAGTTTGGAATCTTGATAGACCGAGATCGCAATCATGTCGCCGGGCTGGAGCTCTTGCGCGACAACCGTCGCCCAAGTCCCACACAAAACCAGCAATGCGAGGGCTATAACTCGCATTCCCCCCACCCACAGCAACTCAATAGTACCTGTTATTCCAATCAGGCACTTTATTGACCACGACGCGCACCACGTTGGTCGATTGTAGATATCGGTTGCATTCTTCGACTTCAGATACGGTGGTCGTTCCTACCGCAATAACGAGCAAAGCACAGTCTACTAAGGGAAGGATAGCCAGAACGTCATCCCCCAACAGCATTGGCGGAAGGTCCAGGATTACGGTCCAGGGTCGAAAATCCCTTTTGATAGCCTGCAGCACTTCACGCATTGCGCGAGACGCCATCCACTCAGACGAATCCGAGGGCGTTGTTTCGGCGGGTAGAACCAACACTTCGTGCCGGCCGATTAGCGCTCTGACCATCGCCGCTGCCAGGCTAGACTGCCCCTCAAGCACCCCAACTAAACCGTTCTCACAGCCAATTCCGAGCCGCCGCGAAACTTGCGGCTTGCGCAAATCCATATCGACAAGCAATGCGGCGCGCTCAGGCTGCCGCGCGATGCTGATTGCAAGATTGATGGCGGTCAGTGTCTTCCCGCACCCCGCGGTTGGGGACGTGACCGCAAGAACCTGCCACTGCTTGCGGTCCATCTCCTGGAGGACCTGCGTTCGCAGCACGTCGAAGGATTTCGATCGCTGGTCCGCGACATCATAGGAGATGATCCTGCGCGATTCCAGACGCGCGGCATTGAGTTCGATTGGCCGAATTGGTGCCAGTACGGATCCCACTCCAGGGCCATCCAGCCCGGGTCGTGCATGCGGTTGCGCTGGAGGAAAATCCTCCATGTGCTCCGACTGTTGGCTCACTTGCTGCATTGCGTGATTCCCCACACCGCGTGCATGCTATACCCCCTCACCCGAGGAGGCGAGTCAAGAATGACGCCCACAACTGATCGAGTGGCCGGAGAAGAAGATGAACAGAAACCAATCCCACAACAACACTGCCGACGGCCGCACTTATGGTCGCCGCCATTTTGAGCTTTTTTCGAAAGCTCTCTTTCTTCGTCGTAATATACGGAATGGCAACAAGGAGGTAGGCATCTGCCACACCGTAGAGATCTCGCGGCCCCTGTATCGCACCACTTAACATGTGGACCAAAATGACCAAGCCAATGCCGCCGAACATGGCAAGGGCAACGGTCAGCGCGAGGAGCTTAGGTCGATTTGGTTTTGTAGGCTTCTGAGGCAGAATGGCCTGCTCAATGACTTCGAGGCGTTCTGAAAACTGCGCTCTCTCCAAACTTTCACCAAGGCGGGCCGTCAGCGCTTTCTGGGATGCGTTCTCCCAGTTCTTTTGGAGCGAAGCGCGCTGGTTCTGGAGAGCTTCGAGTCCGCCTTCGAATTGGGCAGTTTTGGCAACAATTTTCTCCAAAGCCCCAATCTGTCGCTTGAGGCGCACCATGTCCGGGTGTCCATCCGCATAGAGTGCAGACTTTTCCTGGAATTCCGCTTTGAGCAAAGCAAGTTGGACTGATGTTTTTTCGGTAGCGACTTCCCCGCTGTAACGGCGTCTAAATTCAGCCATCTGCCCATCGATCGAACCAAGCTCGGTCTCAAGTCGTTTCACCTCGCTGGCAAGGAAGTTCGTGGTCTCCTGCGCGCGCCTCGTTCTATTGCGAGCGTCTTCATTGAGGATGAGGGTCAGGAGCTCATTGGCCACCCGCATGGCGATCTCGGGCTGCTCGTACTCAAAACTGATGCTGAGGGCAATGGTGACAGTATCGTTTCTTCGCCGAGTTTGGTCGAGTTCAAACGGCACCATGCGTGTTCTTGCACGCATGAGGTCGAGGACTTCCGTCCCAGACATGATGTTGCGCTTATTCGCAAAGATTTGATACTTGTCAGCAATCGCCAGCAGATTTTCCCGAATCATTATGCGTTGTTCAATGACTTGGATACGTTCCTTTGCGCTTGCCGTAATCGTCGGACTGACAAGTTCCGTCGGGATCTGCTGCGATTCGACGAGGAGCTTGCCTTCTGCGACATAAACGGCGGGCAAAAGCATAGTGACGGCAAAGCCGGCAGTGGCGATAATCACAAAGGGAAAGACAAAATAAAGAAATCGCTTCCTTAATAGGCCAATATACCGCCAAACATCCAAGGTTGGATCAGATCGTTCGACATGAAGTTGCGCCGACCGGCTATGTTCCTGCCCCATGTCCCGATGACCTATTTGGCTCAACCTGATGCCAGGCTCCTTAGGATCGACGAATAGCCAAGCAAATTTCGAGACACTAACGCTAACCCCTATTAGTCAACAGGGGAGCCCTCTCCCTCACTCGTCGAAAGACCCGTTTCGTCCCGCAAATCTCCTAGGGCATTAAGGCGTTCCTAGGTGCGGCGACGACGGCCGCCACGCTCGACCCAACGGGTTTACAGCGCTCGCGACCAATGTCGCCGCGACAGCCAAGCTAGCTACGAGCTTGTTCATTGGCGTCCCCGCACCGAACCGCAAAACGCAGGCTTGAATTTTTGTGTCCCACACACTCAAAATGCCTGCGCAGGCATAGGCAGACCCCCGAGGTCCACTTAAGCAATCCTTAAGAGCTTGGTAGACAACCGCAAGCGGCCATCGCCACGTTTCCCCACATTGATGCCGCAAAGTTGCCGCAAAGCCACAAGCAGCACATGTTCGTGCACTGGCGCACTGAACATGGCACCTTGGTTCTCAGTACCTCCTTCTACGACCTTTGAATTTTTGTGCGCCTAGCGCCGTGATCGACCGGCGCCCCAGCCTCAAAAGTGGGATCTGACGGTCGCTCACTGGACGTTTGTTCCGCTGAGGTTAGACCCCGGACGCTTCTACTTGGTGTCCAACAAGAATTCCAGCTCATTGAGCTGGAACAAGCGCCGCACGCGATCGGAGGCGCGGACAAATAATAGCGTTGCCTCGCGCCGATGCAGGACCTTCCTGAGCATCAAGATTAGGCCGAAGAACCGTTGATCGATGTGTCGGACGGCTGCGAGATCAAGAATCACGAGCGGTCTGGCCAGGTCCACCGCCTGTTGAAAGCGACCAATGGCATGGTTGATGTATGGCTCAATAGCATCTCCTGACACTTGCAGAACGACGCTATGCTTCTCCGGTCTCAGCCCAATGTAGAGCTCCTTCGGCGCGCGCCCTCGTCGACGACCTTGCCAGGTAAGCGGCAAAATCCGCGTCCGCAACAAGCGCAGCAGCGTGCGCCCATCACGCCAGTAGCGGGTCCAGAGATGGCGTTCTTGCTTAATGCGCCACAGCCATTCCAGTCCTGCCTTCCGGATCATTTTCGGTGCTCGCCTCACCGAGCCAGCCTGAAAATTTATTGCTGCACCTAGATGAGCACGCACGGGGATGCGAACGCGATGATGGTTCCGCAGCAACCAAGTTTGCCCTTTGCTGGCGCCGAGGGCTACCACCAAAAAGTCGGCATTGCTTGTGTTGATCGTGGCAATAATTGCATCACTGCTCATTTCGTCTGGCGTTCCGTAACCTGGATTGAGCGTACCGACGCAGAACAGGCCGCCATTGTCAGCATTGAGAATTCGGCGAGCCAAGTCTGCGATGCCGTCAGCGCCACCGAAGAAGAACACATCAAGTTTCCGGGCTGATGTTCTCGCCCGGAGGCCGTCGAGAATATCTGCGCCGGCAATGCGCTCTTTGATTGGAAGGCCAAGCAAACGAGCGATCCACACGATCGGCATGCCGTCAGCTATGCTCAAGTCGCTTTGTAGAAGGGACTCACGAAATTCGGCATCAGTCAGGCTGCTGGCGAGGTAATTCAGGTTCGCTGTCGAAACGAGAAACGGATCTGCGCTAGACGATGCTCGGTTGATCGCGCGCAACGTCGACTCCATATTGACCGCATCAATCGGCATGCCGAGCAAGCAATAGACGTGCCGAGTCAAATCACTGATGCCTTGATATACATCAGCGCTCTTCGGCGGTCCGACGCCATCGTACAGGGCTATCGCCAGTCCGCCCGCAACCTGCATCGACAAAAATCACTAGTGTCGGGCTTATGCGAAGAGCCCCCCTCTAGCGCCCCCGTTAATTCCTCTTACAACCCCCAAAGCAACAGAATGCGCTCTGAGCGCAACCGAGCGGAGACCGCCTTGCGGCGGTCTCCCTTGACTGGATAGAAATCCTCGATTAGGCCGCGATAGCAGCCAGGTGACGCCGTCTCCTGCGCCGAGCGAGCCAACCCATCATGCCGAGGCCGGTAGCGAAGAGGGGGAGCGCTGCGGGGATCGGCGTCACCAAATTAGAGAACTCAAACGCAGGATTAGTGCTGCTGAGCTTCACAGATTGGAAAATCACATCAGTAAGGATCAGAACCAAAACATGACCTGTACCCAGGGGGGCGCCGAGTTCATCCCCCGTTATGCTGTCGAACGCTCCCGTCCCGTTCAAACCCGCGTAGAACGTTAGAGTGTTGTAAGTGTCTGGGGAGCCCCAAAACAGGCTGAGCGAACTTCCGGTCATGTTGTAGGTCGCGCTGCCATCGCGAACGGACGTGTACTGGAGCGT
>DASRIZ010000246.1:0-3064 GCA_035649735.1 Blastocatellia bacterium
GCGAACTTCGACGCGTCGGTAAGATTGTATACGTCGCCAGTAGCGTTTGCCTTGCTAATGCCCCAATCTACCAGCGACAGGCCCTCGACGGAGAATGGATAGTCTTTCCCTTTGAAGCTTAGCTTCCCATCGCCCCAGCTAACACCAATGCCGGCAGCGATCGAAGTGCTTTCGAGAGATACTTTCCCCGAAGGCGTCGCCTTTTCCGCGGCGACAGCGGTTGACGCAACCGCCATCGCTATAAAGAACACCGCCATCCTCGAAACCGTTCGAACCTTAAACATATGATTTCCTCCTTTTCTGTTCCGACTTAAATGAATTCCTGCTTAATGTGTTGTTACTGTTCATTGATGACTGATTATTTTTTCCCCCACTCGCCATTTGACACTCGACACTGTTTTTTCCGTCGTCACTCGTCGTCAGCCACATTCAGCATTCTTCTATCTTCAGCTTCATCACTAGATCTTGAATCGACGTCGCTTCGAAGATACGGACGTCCACCAATTTTCCCAGCACCTTGACGGCGCCGATCAAAGCCCGAAACTGATCCGATGATAAATAGGAATTCATCGCCACCTTGTCCGACCATTGCTCGACCAGCAGCAAATTCATCGGCAAATAGGCTTCTTCGTAGACTCGCCGTTCTAAACAGGCCGCCGGCAATTGATCGGTCCGGCTGGTTTCTTTGAACATCTGCATCAGCTCGTGTCGCTGGTGAGGCTCGACGCGCGCTCTGATTGTTAAGCCAATCACCGTTTACGCTTCCGCCACAAGGAGTTCAAAACGTTCAAGCAGTTCAGGGTTCAAAGTGTGTGACAACCGCACAGAGCACAGAGCAGCCCTCGTGCCAGTTGCCAAAGAATGGATCACAACGGCCAGAAGGTTTTGTATTATCGGTGAGATACAAAGTTGTGTTGCGCGTATGTTACGCGCACAGAAGTTTAACGGCTCGCCACACGGCCCTCGGCGTATTGCGGATCCTCAAAATGTTGAGGGGAGTACGAAGGTATGTTGGATGGAATTTAGCTTCTTCACATGAAAACACGACATATAGTTTGACCTAGTTTGGTGAGTTGGGTTTCAGGTTTCGGATGTCAGATACCGAGGGCAGAAAGGTATCAAGGAATCGGTATTTCCCTGACAGCCGGTTGCGCAAAGACGCAACTGGCGCAGGGGAAATTAGAAGCTATTGCAGGTCGCAACACTCGAAAGAATAGTGGATCGGGCGTCTTGTTCGGGTTTCTGGTTTCAGGTATCAGATGTCGAAAGGAGTAAAGGGAAATGAGAATCTACTCTGAGGTTGTCCCCCGAATATTCTCATCGGGGTCCAGTGGAAATTTGTGAAATTTGTCAGAATTGACCCAAAAAGATTGAGAATCTTTGCGTTGTTTAGTTATCGCTTGGCGCGATGAAGAAACATTGTCGAGTGATGAGCGATTTTCTCCTCAACACTCGACACCCGACCCTCGACCCTTTTCCCTCGATCGGCTAGTGTAAATTTGTTTTCTGCGTTGGCGGCGTATAACTCAGAGCCTTGGTCAGGCCGAGTTTTTTCATCCGGAATCTCAAGGTGGACGGATGGAGCTTGAGCATGGCGGCTGCACCCTTGGGCCCTTCAATGCGCCATCCGGTGGCTTCGAGAGCCCGAAGGATATGATCCCGCTCAGCCTCGTCTAAGGTCGAAATTACCATCGGCTCCTTGAATGCTTCACCCTCAGCGGACGGTGCGGTCGTTGTCTGCACCAAAGGCTCGGGTAAACGCAAAACCCCATCCGATGAAACAATCACCGCCCGCTCAATGACGTTTTGCAGCTCCCGGATGTTACCGGGCCAATTGTATTGCGTGAATTCGCGCATCACTTGGGCCGGCACTTCAGTGATATTCTTGCCCAGGCGTTCCCCGATCTCGCGCGCGTAGTGACTCACTAGCAATGGGATGTCCTCGCGTCGCTCGCGTAGGGGGGGGATGGTAATGGGATAAACATTGAGCCGATAAAAGAGATCTTGCCGGAACCGTCCCGCTGAAACCTCCTGATGTAATTTGCGATTGGTTGCGGCGATTATCCGCACACTTACCTTGATCGTGTTTGAACCGCCAACCCGCTCAAATTCGCCTTCCTGGAGAACCCGCAATAGCTTCGCTTGTGTGCCGGCGGGCAACTCACCGATTTCATCGAGCAGGATCGTGCCACCGTCGGCAAGCTCAAATCGGCCTTTGCGCTGGCGGTCCGCGCCTGTAAAGGCACCTTTCTCATGGCCAAACAGCTCGCTCTCGACGAGGGCTTCGGGCAAGGTTGCGCAGTTTACCGTGACCTGTGGCCCGTTGGACCGGGAACTCCTCTCGTGGATCGCGCGCGCGATGAGTTCCTTTCCCACCCCGGTCTCCCCCTGCAACAGCACGGTGGCGTCCGTTTTTGCCACTTGCTCCACTCGCGTCAGCACGTATTTCAGAGCGTCGCTCTTGCCGATGATCTCGTCGAATCCCTTGACCTCAAAAATTTCCTCTCTGAGATAGAGGTTTTCTTCTTCCAATCGCTCCTTTAGCCCCCGGATCTCTACCAGCGCCGCGTTAAGATCTTGCTCGGCCCGCTTACGCTCAGTGATGTCAAACACAACACCCATCCTGCGCGCGCCGTTGGGGCTCGGTTCACCAACGGTTCGGCCTCTCGCTACAACCCATCGTTCGCTGCCGTCGGCAAGAACCACGCGAAATTCACCTTCAAAAGACAGCCCAGCCTGCTGCTTTCGTTCGACCTCAGCAACGACGCGGGCTCGGTCGTCGGGATGAATGCGGCCAACGATGTCCTCGAACCGGAGCGCATCGTTTTGGCCGGGGCCTAACAGAGAACGGAACTGCGGGTTGGCCCAAAAATCGCCCCGCTCCGGATCGCGCATCCACAGGCCCAATTCGCCGGCGCTGGCGGCCAGTTCCATAATTTCCTGGTTCTCCCGAAGCTCGGCCTCAGCCTTACGGCGCCGTGCACGGTGTAAAAGCAAACCAACGATCAACAGTGCCTGAATTGTGATGATGGCGAGCGCTGCGATGATGTACCAGTGGTATTGC
>DASRIZ010000247.1:0-10733 GCA_035649735.1 Blastocatellia bacterium
ATAATAAAAGCGGCGCTGACCTACAAAGCAGCAGGTCTGATTCTCAGCCACAACCATCCCAGCGGCGACCCCGATCCTTCGCAGGAAGACAAGCATCTGACACGGTCTGTCGTAGAGGCTGCAAGAACGGTTGAAATCAGGGTGCTGGATCACATCATCGTTGGAAAGGGAGGTTACTTCAGTTTTCAGGAGAATAGATTGCTTTGAGAAAGAATATTGGACCCATAGGACCTATAGGACCAATTGGACCGATAGGAAATAGGATCAATAGGACCTATATGACCTATTCTTCGAAGTCCTATTTGTGCTATAAGCCTCCAAAACATGGCTGACAAAAAAGATGACCGCTTGCCGGCTCCTCCTATAAGCGCGGACGCATACGAGCGCGAAGAGACCACTGACCTCAAAGACCAGACACCCGACAGCCCGAAAGGCATGCCGCTTCATACTCGCATCCTGACCGGGTTGATCGTCGGCGTTGTTGCTGGCATCGCAACAAACTATATCTGGGGCGGGGATAATGCTCGCGTCACCTGGATCGTAACGAATATCACGGAACCTGTAGGCCAGCTGTTCCTTCGCATGCTGCTGATGACGGTGATCCCGCTCGTCTTTTCCTCACTGGTGGTCGGGGTTGCCGGTATCGGCGATGTGCGCAAGCTGGGTCGCGTCGGTTTGAAGTGTCTGGCCTACACCGTGATCATTTCAGGGATTTCCGTGGTCATCGGCCTCACCCTGGCGAATACAGTGCGGCCCGGCCAGCGAATTGATCCGGCTACCGCGCAAGCACTCCAGGCGCGATACGGATCTGATGCTACAAAGCAAGTGGAGGCGGCGCAAAAACCCGCAGACACCGATTCGGTTCTGATGACCGTGGTAAAAACCCTCGTGCCGACAAACCCTATCGCCGCGATAGCCGGCGTAAAGAGGGACCCAAAAGAAGGCGACACTCCCAACATGATTCATCTCATGTTCTTTGCCCTTATTCTGGGCGTCGCCACGACGATGATTTCAACTTCGGTGTCCGGTCCGTTTGTTCGAGGGCTCGAAGCGCTGTACGAGATCTCGGCAAAAATCATAGATATCGTGATGAAGTTCGCGCCATTCGCGGTTGCGTGTCTGCTGTTCAACAACACCGCGCGCTTCGGATTGGATTTGCTATGGGCGCTTGCGTGGTTTGTCGCAACAGTGCTGGCAGGATTGGCGCTTCACATGTTCGGCGTGTATTCGCTATCCGTCTATTTTCTTTCGCGTTTGTCGCCGATCGATTTTTTCCGGCGGATCAAGACCGTAATGCTCACGGCGTTTTCTACTTCGTCGTCCAACGCGACGCTACCAACTGCTCTCCGCGTCTCGGAAGAAAACCTTGGGGTTCCCCGTGAGATCAACAGCTTTGTGTTGACTGTGGGCGCGACCGCGAATCAGAACGGAACCGCACTCTATGAAGGCGTAACAGTATTGTTCCTTGCACAGCTTGCGGGAATTGACCTCACTCTGGGCCAGCAGGTGATGGTCGCGTACCTGGCGATTCTTGGCGGCATAGGAACGGCAGGCGTCCCGTCCGGTTCAATCCCGTTCATCGTTCTGGTGCTTGTGACCATCGGCGTGAACCCAGCTCTGATCGCGATTATCCTCGGAGTGGATCGAATACTCGATATGTGCCGCACGACTTTAAATGTTACCGGCGACATCACCGCTGCAACGTACGTCGCGCGCTCGGAAGGGTATGAGTTATTGAAGTCACCCGGGAGATAGCGTCGTCCGGCAAGGCCTAGTTATCCAAGCGATTCTGCGTCAGCGGTGTCGGCTGCCGCTAACCAGACTGAATCAGCGCATAACCACCTGCGCTCGACCGACGATAGTCATCGGTACCTACATCCTGGCTGTATGAGGCCCTGCCGGATTTAGCTTCTCACTTAGTTCCCGCGAATTTCTGGCTCGGCGCTGCTATCTACTTGACCCAAAAAACGTTATCGCTGCTCTCGCGTACGGCGTCTGGTTTCGCGCATACCGTTTCCGTAATTGCGGCCGCCCCAGGTAACTCCGCTCATCACCTTGCCAGTCACTCCGATATAAGTGTCTTTGCTCGGGACCCCGTATTTTTCGGTTACTATCCAGAGTTTTCCAGTGCCGTCATCAATCTCGTAAACCCCTGCGCCTACGGCTCCGTAAGAGCGGACCACCTTTCCAGCAACGGTAACTTCCTTGTCATAATACCGCCCCGGATCGTTACTGATGTCACCAATGCGAATGCGTTCGGGACACCCGGTAAGCGCAAGCGATAGCATAGCGATTGAAACTCCGAGGAACATATTTCTTTTTTTCATAGTTCTTCTCCTCCGAAACGGTGCGAAATGAGGTGGTAGGGCGAAGTGGACGTGGCCGCACGAACCAAATCAGCCGACCGCCCGGCCCTACCATTTCTTTGAGACCTAAAATCGCTAAAAGGATGCCAGGAGGGAGGGCGAGAAGGCAGAAGGGCAGAAGGCAGAAAGCAGAAGGCAGAAGGCAGCAGCGGGGTGCGGGCCCGAGCAGAGGAGCAGAGGGGGCGACGGGGAGAACGAAGAATTGAAAATTGAAAATTGAAAATTGAAAATCGGCGGAGGGCTTAAGCCTTAGCAAATTTTCAATTTTCAATTTTCAATTTTCAATTTTCAATTCTTCGTTCTCCCCGTCTCCCCGTCTCCCCTCTCCCCTTCTCCCCTTCTCCCCGTGTCCCCGTCTGCCTTCTTCCTCCTCCGTTGCTATAATCCCCGCGTGGTCACCGTCGAAATTCTGACAATCGGTAACGAGATCCTGCTCGGTCTCACAGAAGACACGAACTCGAGCTACCTTTGCCGGGTAGTTCGCGGAATGGGCGGAAGGGTACGTCACATCGCCGTTGTGCGTGACGAAGTGCACGCCATAGCCGGAGACCTCAAACAGTCGCTTGATCGAGGCACGGACTTGGTCTTTACGTGCGGCGGACTGGGCCCCACTGACGACGACCTGACCCTTTCCGGAGTAGCAATGGCAACCGCTCGCTCGCTCGAAAACAGCAGCATCGCATTAGGGCTTGTCGAGAGGCGCTACCGAGAATTCGCAGCGCAAGGATATGTATCGAGCGGCGAAATGAGCGAGGCTCGTTTGAAAATGGCGAGTCTGCCTCAAGGCGCTCTGGTCGTCGAGAACCCGGTTGGTGTTGCGCCCGCAGTTGTGCTCGACGTAGATGGCTCTAGTATTGTATCGCTGCCTGGAGTGCCCGCCGAATTGAAAGCGATAGTCGAGGGTCCGCTTCAAGGTCTACTGACCAAGGTGTTTGGTAGAGGATGCTATCGCGAGCGCGAGATCAGCGTCGCTTCCGGCGATGAATCGGAGTTGGCGCCTGCGTTGCGTCGAGTCGCTCAGCTGCACCGTGATGTCTATATCAAATCCCGGGCGAGCCGTTTCGGCCCCGACGTTCGATTCCGGATCATGATTTCCGCATCTGCTGCTAGTGAAGACGAAGCCGACCGCATGATCGAGAACGCCGCCACAGATCTTACGCGATGGCTTGGCGAGGCCGGAATCCACTGAGGGCGAGAAAACAATAGGACCTATGGGTCATATAGGACCTATTCTCCGACCCTAAAAAACATTTTTGATTGTAACGCCCACGCCAACGTCCGCCTTCATATAATCAAAGCCTTCGCAGCTTCAGCGGGCCAGGGATAAAAAAGGGTGATGTAACGTATGAAGCTACGCCCCGGCTCGGGATCTCCAGCCGCGCGGCGGATATGCGCACTCACCACCTCGCGCATGAAATTTAATGCCTTTAGTACTTCGCTGCGACGCGGCCGCGCTTCTGCGGGCACGTTGTTGCCGATCTCGTTGAGACCTTCACGGATTCGACGGCTCAGCTCACCGATTCGCGGCGACGCTGCGCGGTGTTCATATATTAACCCGCTTTCTTCTGTCTCGATGTTCTTGATCGTGGTCTCGATAGCCGCAAGCGTTTCTCCGTCGTCTAGATCGCTGAAGGCGTTGGCGCCGATACCCCGTTGCGCATTGACCACCGCAAGTTGGATTGCATCGAGCGCGACGTAACTCCGTTCGGTGAGCGACAGATCGCGCGGGTCGGATTCGGTCTCCTTGCGACGCAGGGCCATCTCTCTCTGGCTGACCGTCGTACGGGCTTCGATCAGATAAGTGCAGGACTCGGGACAGGCAAGCTCGATCATCCGCTCGCGCGAGCAGCAGACCGCGCATATCTTTGTCCGAAGCGCGGGACACTGCCGTTTGGCGGTTCGCTTGTTGCACCGTGGGCACGCTGGCATCGGGAACAGGTTACAGTTGAGCAGCGATGGGTGACAAGGATCGAGACGGAAGGAATATTCGACCCGCGGCTCTAACCTCCGACTCGGAGCTTGTATGCTGCGGTAAGTTTATGATTTGCGGAGCCTCTCTTTGCTCTCACCGGGATGCTCACCCGCGCCTCCTTGAAGAAGCAAAGACTTTCCTTAGCGGCTTCACAATAGTAGACAACGAAATCAGCCCGCAGGGTTGCGTCGCCTTCATTGACCTTTATCGGCACTGTGACCGGAAAGGAAGGGCTGTTGAAAATTTGCTCTGACCCGCCTGTGAGATTAATAACCTGGTTTTGCGGCGCAGTTATTGTCAAAGCCGTGGGCGCTTGCGGGTTTAACTTGTAACCCGCCGGCAACTCGAGCTGCACCGTAAGAGTAGCGTCGCCGGGCTCGATCTCCTGAGAGGGAATTTCAATAGTCTCGCCCGCGAACTGTTTTGACCTCCGCGGCCGCAGTCTTTCGAGACCCTTGATCTGGAGAGTTTCCAACCGTCTCGTCTTAAGATCGGCGACGCGTATCAGGTGGTTATTGGTATCCGCGACGTACAGTTTGCCGAAGGCGACACTGACACCGCCCGGCTCGTCCAGCGAGGCGCGGTCGCCGTCGCGCATTCCGTTCTCGCCTGTGCCGACGAATGTCTCGGAAGTGCGATCCTTGGGTGAGACACGTTTGATCTTGTTGTTGTAGGTGTCGGCCACATACAACCACCCGTCGCTGTAGACGACGCCCAGCGGGTGCTGCAATCGAACCACAGGGCCTTTGCCGTCGCGGTCACCAAACTCGAAGAGGTCTTCGCCGACGATCGTCTCGACGCGACCGTGTGGATCCAGATCCGCGGAACGGATCGCGCTGACCTCGCTGTCGGCAAAATAGAGTTTTTTTCCATCATTGGTGATGCCCGACGGTTGCGCCAGAGCGGCTTCGGCGAGAGGTCCGTCGATTCGAGCTTCGCGGCCGCTGCCCGCATACGGCGCGATGCCGCCGGTCTTGGGGTTCATTTGCCATAACTGATGCGGGCCTGCCATGGCGATATAGAGAATCCCGTTGTGAAGCGTGAGGTCCCACGGAGAGTTCAGAGCCAGATCCTTAGCCTGGCCGCCGAAAGTTATGCGGCGCCGCAACTGTTCGCCCGTGCCCGCAATCGTTGTCACCGTCTTCCTGGCAAGATCGATCGCACGAATGGCATGGTTTTCTGTGTCTGCGACGTACAGGGTGTTGCCGTCCAGCGCCATGCCCTGGGGATGATTGAACGAAGCAGCTTCGAAGCCGCCGTCGGCCATACCGATCTGGCCGCTCCCGATCACTTCTTTAACCGACGAGTCTTCAATCGAGACAATAACTATCCGATTGTGATTCGAGTCTGCGATAAACAATTGCTTCGACGTTTCGTCCGCCAGAACTTTTCCGGGAAACGCGAGCACTGATGTTGGTGTGCGCTGGCGTTCAAGCTTCAAATTGAGCGGGCGCCGGTCAATCATCTTTTTTGCGTCGAATGTTTCCATTACTTTCGCGATGATCCCGTCCATTTGGGCATAGACACCTTCGCCGCTCATGTACGCGACTACCTTGCCGGCGGGATCGATCAAAAACAACGTAGGCCAGCTGTTGGCAGTATAGTCCTGCCATATTTGCATCTCGTAATCGTTGACGACCGCATGCTCGATTTCGTATCGAAGGATGGCTTGACGAATATTCTCTGTGCCCTTCTCGGCTGTGAACTTGGCTGAGTGCACACCGATGACCACAAGTTCATTTGGATACTTGTGCTCGAGTTTCTTGAGATCGGGAATGATGTGGATGCAGTTAATACAGCAGTAGGTCCAAAAGTCGAGCAGCACGACTTTGCCTTTCAATTGGCGAATCGACAACGGCCGCTCGGTGTTGAGCCATTGCATCCCATCGGGAAACTCTGGAGCGTTTACCTTACCTTCGTACTCGGGCATCTTAGGCTTCTCCTTCTGAACAGTGGCGGCTCCAGTTAACGGTAAAAAAATGGCGCCAGCCAGCACGGTCAAAACTGCGAGCAACGTAGTCGACTTGATGGGTGTCTGGTAAGGGTTGATCTTCCGCACAGAAGAATTCCTGATATTCATTTTTAACGAAGTCCTAAAGAGTGGCTTGAGCCCCACCCAGCTAAGAGCCGGTGTGTCTGGTAGTCGGTCATTTGCGAAGCGCAGTAATCTTCGCACGCGAGTACGCAAGCTCCGGGAGATCTGAATCAGCATTGGCCCAAAGCTCGTAAGCCTTCGTGAACTCCTTTTCGGCAACTGATCTCTCACCTTTGTGTTCGGCGGCAAGCGCCGTTGCATAGTGTGAGCCGCCATACGCAGCATCGTGATCAAGCATCTGCTTAGCAGTGTATTCCGCCAGTTCCCAATCGCCTGCTTCTCGAGCTATCTGTGCGATAGACTCCAAACGGAAAAGCGCCTGGCTCCACGCGTCCGGGCCCAGCAATGCTCGGAGCTTGCGCTGGACCGTTTTGAACAAGGCCCGGCCTTCTTCGGTCTTACCTTCGCGCAGTAAGATTTCCGCTCGTAGCGCTTCAGTCTCTGGTTCAACCGCGGGAGGAGTTCTAGAACCAACCGCTCCGACTCCCAGCAGCAGCGCACCGGACGTCTCGCTTTGCTTCGATTGCTGGAGCTGCTTTTCGGCTTTTGCCAGCGCTTCCTTTGCTTCGGCAATCTTGTTCATCGAAAGCATGACTTGTCCTGCGATCAAATGCCCTGTCGCGCGCGTGGTAGCGTACTTACCGTTTATCAACTGATTTGCTGCCGCAAGCGCTTCCTTATTGCGGCCTCGTCCCAGCAAAAACCTCGGCCATTCTTTTTTCGCGAACTCCCGGCCGGCGTCAACTGAAGAAATCTCAAAGGCTTCTTTCATTAGCCTCTCGGCTGTCTGCATTTGCCCCACGTACTGGTAGGAAGTGGACAAGAGATCGAGGTTATGTTGATGGTGCCAGTCGTAATCGGACGGAATATTTTCACTTTTGTAGTAAGAGTGTTCTAGTTCATCGGCCTTCCGAAACTCTGCGATCGCTTCCATAATGCGGCCGACACGGCGTAGATCGTGGCCATACATGTGATGCGCATGCGGTATCGCGTACGCGAGTCGCGAATACACTTCGCCGTGCTTTAGAGCGGGCTCCATCAGGCCGATGTTTTCATAGGAGTGAATTAGATAGTGATGTGCCGCGAAATTATCAGGCGACATTTGAAACACTTTTTCATAGAACGCAGTCGAGGCAATACCGCCCCGCTGACCTCGCCCTGCCGCTGTAGACTCTTCGGCGTTGCCGCGCAGTAACCAAAGCTCCGAGTCATTGCTGTCGAGCGACAGCGCATCGTCGATTGCTCTCTTGTATTCAAGATGTTTCGCGGGATTTGAAATAGCTTCGATCGCCTCCAGCTGTTTTGCGCGAATGGCAATGCGACGTTGTTCTCGCGGGGTAACGCCAGAGGCCAGCGATTGCGCCCTTTCAACCGATTCACGCGCAGCCTTTGGATCGTCGAGGCCCGAATACGCCCGACTGAGTCCCACATGCGCCATCGCGAGCTTGCCGTCGAGCCTTAGCGCTTGATTGAATGAGCGCGCGGCTTCTACCCATACATAGTTATGAAGGTAAGCGAGGCCTTGATCGTAGAATGCTTGCGCATCCTTTGATGAGGTTGTCACCGCCTCGTGCACCGTTCCCGTTCCCTTTCGAAGCGTCAACGGGCGGCCCAGGATCCCTCGCGGCACATAGCCGACCGACTGGTGCTGTGCGTGCGGATCGTCTTGAGCCGCGGCCGCTCGAAAACAACAGCACACCAATAAGCTGATCAAACTTAAACGAATCAAACCGCGCAGGATCATAGGAGGCTCCTCATTTGTAATATGCTTGACCATATTACGCCGTGGATAGAAATCGCATCAAATGCCTTTGACAGGCTTCTTGACCAATTCGCCTCAAAGGTCTATAGACCGTGAGCTATGGATCTTGAAACACTAAAAGTCGATATAAGCGATTCAATCGGGCGGCTGACGCTGAACCGCCCCGAATGCCTGAATGCGATGAACTCGACGATGTTGCGCGAGCTTGTCGAGGCCGCGCGATGGTTCGATGCCCAACGGGATGTGCGCGTGGTGATCGTGCGAGGAGCCGGAAGGGCTTTTTCCGCGGGCGCCGATCTTGGGGACACTTCCAGGAATGACCCTGACGGGTCCTGGCAATCCCGACGCGCCGCTGCCCAGGCCGGGTCGCAAATGATGGACGCCATCGAATCGATGAAGGCAGTGACGATCGCAAGCGTTCAAGGATACGCGGTGGGCGGCGCCGTGTTGCTTGTTGCTGCTTGTGATCTGCGAATCTCCGCGGACGACGCCGTGTTTTCGATCCCTGAGGTCGAGCTTGGTATCCCGTTGGCCTGGGGCGGCATACCTCGTCTGGTGCGCGAGATCGGGCCGGCCCTGACAAAAGAACTTGTGATGACTTGCCGGCGGTTCACCCCTCAGGAAGCAAAGGCTATCGGATTCTTGAATCGAGTCGTGTCATTACAAGATCTCGAACGGGAAACCGTGAAGCTCGCCGAGGAGATCGCAGCGATGCCCGCGGTCCCAATCGCAATCACCAAGGAACACGTCAATGCTGTCACCCGAGCGATTGCCGGATCCGCCTCGTATGCCGATGGCGATGTGCTCGTGGGTTCGTTGTCGTCGAAGGAAGGCGCGGAGGCGCGTAGGACTTACATCGAGCGGCGCCTGAAACGAAAAGATAAAAGTTGATAAGCGCGATCACCTATTTGGACTGCGCCGCCCTCTTCCGCATTTGACGATTCTCGCATGCGTGGCGGCGCTTTTCCCTTGCGCTCGTGTTCCAGTGGTTTCCCCCCACACTACAAAAGCGCCGCCACGCATGCAAAATTCATCGAATGCGGAACGGGGCGGCGCAGTCCAAATAGGGGCTCTGAATCCAAACTGACCCACTCCCCGGATCATGAACTCTTCTGTTCCATCCCCCGCTCACTGCTTCGCAACACGATTGAAGTGAATAAGCGTTGGTGTTTTCCTTACGTCTTCAAGTTCGAAGCTTGCGTGAGCGCTCGACTGATTCTCCGCGAGTCGATACGCGGCGTCGCGGCTCTCCGTACTGTCTCCTTGCACCCGCGCCAAAAAAGCCTCAGCTTCGGTTTTGCTCGCCTGTTTTGAACGATCGGAGGTTGTGCCTACCGCTTCCAGCGCGAATGACTTCAGCATCTTAGGCCAGTAAGAGCGAAACAATGAATGGTTGGCGAAGACATCCGCGGAGATGATCTTATCGCCAACGGCAACAACAACTCCGACGATGTTGCCGCCAGATAACCTGCCTTTGAGGGCGCGCTGGTAACCGCCGAGCTTCGTGTTTACGCGCTTGTCCTTATAGACGCTTGTAAGATTCACGGTCTCAGTAGCCGTAGCGTTAACCGTTATGGTTTCTTCGACGGCATTCCACACTTCACCCTGACTCTTGCTGGCCTGTGCTTTCTGGCGAATAGTTGGCAACGCCATCTGTGCGATCGCCGGCGCCGGGTCGCCGCCGCCTAGATTAAAACCGGAGCCTCCGCTGCCGTCACCGGGTCCCACGCCGTGGCCAAATGATGAACCGCCCGACCAGCGACCGTGCTCGACACAGAACACATCGAGCGGAACCGGAGTATTCGAAGCCTCGATTATGCAGTCGTGACCAACGATTCGGTCCTGCTGGCCGCCCACAATCATCTCTCCGGCAAGCAGTAGCAGCGGCTTGCCGGATTTGTTTGTCAACGACAGACGGTTTACTTCCGCGTCGTCGTTTATCCGGCGGCGGTTGATGCGGCGCGAACGCCCGTCTGCCCCGAGCTCGGTTATGATGACCTTGCCCGATCGCAGTCCCTCGTCGAGAGTAATGTGATCAGAGCCTGTCGTTGGAGCATCAGCCAAAACTGGAAACACGGTTAGGTTGTTGTGTTTGTGCGGCGAGCCGAGTCGCCATTCGGGCCGCACCGGTCCAGCGACGTTGGATGCTACAGCGGGTATAGTGCTCGTTTGCACCGGGTGTCCGGATTTTGCTTCTCCGCGACTGATGAACACCGAGCCAGCAATCAAGATCGCACACAAGACTAGTGGTGTAAGCACTCTTATCGGAGCTTTCATAGGGATCTCCTTCGTGGATTGGATCGAGGATTAGGGCTGGAGGTTCGATCTGGCTATAGAACGCGTCGTGAATCTAGGGCTTGCACGGAAAGGGCAAAAAGCAAAGGGCGGCAAAGAGCTAAGAGCAAAGAGCTAAGAGCAAAGGGCGAAGGGCGAAGGGGCGAAGGGCGAAGGGGCGAACGGGCGAAGGGCAAAGGGGGAATTGAAAATTGCAAATTGAAAATTGAAAATTGAAAATTGGCGAGAGCTTATCGGTCAGAT
>DASRIZ010000248.1:0-25179 GCA_035649735.1 Blastocatellia bacterium
TCGGAGCGGCAAGCGCCAACAAGAATGAGAGGATCAACTGGCCTATGGTCGCTTCGCGAGTGACGAAGAACCAGTAGATCGCGCCGAGCATCGCAAGATGGAGTCCGATCAACATGAGCAAGGCGCCCCATCGTCGAAACAGTTCGCGCGTGGCGGTAGTAAACGAGCGAAGAATTCTTTTCATATATTCAGGGTCCTACTAAGACACTATGAACCGCGTGATCATCAATCATTCAAAATGCTCCAAAACTACTTCTTATCCAGAAAACTTATCCTCGCGCCCGCCGTGTTCGACTGAACCGTCGGCTGATACATCAGCTCCGCCCGCGCCGGAGCTACTCGAAACTCGCCAGGCACCTGAACTCGCAACGCAACTTGAAACGTCGCGTCACCGTCAAAATAGTCCATAAACAAAGCGGTCTTCTGATCGCGGAACTCGCGTGAGCTGTACCAGTCGGACCACCGATTTGAACCCTCGCCATACGTCAGATCCAATCCGCTGATTCGCTCAACCTGTTCGCATCCGGCGGGGATGGGATCTTCGATCATCAGGTATTTGGCGGTCGATCCCTTAACCTTGAGCCGCGACACAAGCAAGTCACCCGATCGAATCTCCCCACTGAGCGGCTGGATCTCCCAGCGCGCCTGCTCGCCGCTCTCGACCACGCGCAGACGCAAGTACTCGCGAGTCAGCGTGAGATTTGGCGAAGCTTGCGCCTGGATCTCTTCATCTCGAGTGAAGTAGCTCAGCGAAGTTGAGAAGTACAACGCGCCTTTTCCGGTTTTTACCACTCGTATTTGATTCGAACCGCCGAGCTGCGCACCCTTGCGCTCGATCAGGAACGCCTGCGCCGACGCGACATCTGCCGCAGTCACCTGTTTCGAGATCACTTGCTCGCCGTTCAAGAAGACCTGAACCGAGTAGTCCGGAGACAGCTCCTTGCTGATTCTCACGTAATCGATCAATCCAAAGATCGCGAATGCGGTCTGCCGCGTCGACTCCCAGTAGTAACCGTTTCGCCGATTTGCGACCAGCCACTTTGCGGCCTTCGAGAGCAGTCCGCTTTGCGGGTTGATCCGAGCCAGCGCTTTTAGAGAAAGAGCGGTCGCCTCGGTGTCATTCTCGACCTGATAACCGTGAGACGTGTGCTTGGATTCCCAATGCGTGTCGTACTCGTTTGTGCGAGCCGCCTGCTCGATCTCCCCGGCTACCTGACGCGCACGATTGTCGTCACGCTGTTGCTTCAACGCCAACGCGAGCAGCGCTCGGCCATACCCCTGGAGTTGTGCGCGCCTGGCGAATAGATCGTTGAGCACCGATGCGTCCACAGCACCACTCTGACCCAGCGCGTAAACCATGTATGCGCGGGTCTCAGGATCGATTGGTTGAGTGTCATCGCCCTTGCCGCTCGCAATCATTTGCATCAGCTTCTCGCGCCCGTTCGATATACGCTGCTTATCAACCGTGTAGCCGGCGCGGGACGCCAGCGACAAACCGTCGATCACGTATGCGGTCATGAAGGGATCGGTCTTATCATCCTTCCACCAACCCCAACCCCCGTCGCCGTGTTGAAACCCGTAGAGCCGGTCCATCCCGCGCTGCACCTTCGTCGCAAGGTCATTAGTCCCGCGAATCGAAGCGGTCTTTACGTCCTTGAGTGCCTGCGCGACGATCACGTTTGGCAAGAAGCTCGACATAGTCTGCTCGGTGCAGCCGTAGGGATAGGCGGTCAAGTAGTCGAGCGCGCCAAAGAGAGTTCCCGCAACCGACGGCGATGCCTCGATGCGAAGGGCGCGCGCCTGCGCGTGGGCATCGGCCGGCAGGTTGAGAGCTATTGTCTTCTCATCGGAGTCACCGGTAAGCGTAACCGCGCCGCCGGTGGTTTGCTTTAACCCGTGCGGGATGACTTCGAGCGGTATCTCCACGCCGTCTGATTCCTGATCGGTCAGCGCTTTTGCTAACAGCTTCACTTCTCCAACTTGATTTGCGGCGACGCGCCAATCGATCCGATGCTCGCCCTGCTTCGGGATCGTCACGGTTTGCGACGACGCGTTAAGCAACCGCGCACCCGTCACATCGATGGAAATCTTCACGGCCTTTGCCGCATCGAGATAGTTGTGAACTATCGCCGAAAGGGTCACCGTGTCGCCTTCGGTGAGGAAGCGCGGTGTCTCGAGGCGGAGGATCAGGTTCTTGCGGGCGACAAACTTCAAGATTGCTGAGCCCACTCGAGTGTCGGCCGTCACTCCTCTCACCGTGGCTCGCCACGTCGTTAGATTATCCGGCAGCTTCACATCAACGATGGCCTTGCCGTCGGCGCCGGTCACAATATCCGGCTGCCAGAACGTTGTGTCCTTGAAATCCTTTCGTATGGTTGGCTCGGCGTACTGAGCCTCGTTCTTGAAGTCCGCGAGCTGATAGCTCCGTTTGTTGGCCGCAATGTTGAGCGGCTTGTCACCCGAGTGTCCTTTGAAGTAGTAAGAAATCGTAAAGCTCGTCTGCACCTGATTGTAGCGCCGCCCGTAAAACACCTTACGAATGTCGCGGGTCGCATCGGGCCTGACGCTGTAGATCGCTTCGTCGACGACGCCCAGACTAAGCTCCGCGCCTGGCGCCGGAGAGCCGTCCGAGTTGCGGGCAAGTATCGTGTATTTAGCAGTCTCCCGCGGTTTATATTCTTTTTTATCCGCGAGCACCTCGATGTCCAGGAACTTGCTTTTTGCCGGCACGCTCAGGAACCGGTCGTGCGTATACATTTCGCCGTCCTGGATGTAAGCAACATTCAAGTAGACGTTCGGCGAGTATCGAGCCTCGATCGGGACATCGATCATGACCGCGCGTGACGGTGAGTCGACAATGCGGGCGGTCATCACCCCGGTCAGCTCGGTGGTCACCAGCAGATGCGCCTTATCGGTGGGTAACATTGCCAGGACGTGGGCCGTTTCGCCCGGCTGATAAGACTTCTTATCGGCTACGAGCTTGATCGACTGGCTATCCCCCGAAGACCAATCCGACCAGGCATCTTTCCTGTCAGCCACCCACAGATAGTCCTCGTTTGAGGCATATTGCTTGTTGCCATCTTTGACAATCGTTTTGACGTTGATACTGCCGGGTCCGGTCACCGCATAGTCATAGCTAGCCTCGCCTTGCTGGTTGGTTGTGACATCAGCGGATGCTAGCTCGCGTTCCCGCAACGTGTACTCGTTGCGCGTCCGACCCGTTTCGTCTTGCTTTGGTGTCGCGTCCCAGCGCCGTTCGACGAACTTTAGTGTGACTCCGGCGGCAAGCGGTCTGCCTTCATAGTCGGTCGTGCTAACCTTAATCCTGGCGGTGTCGCCTTCGTAGTACACATAACGATCCGTTGAGGTGTTGGCAACGACGTTGCCACGAGTGCCGACAAAGCTGGTCTTCGCCTCAATAGTACGCCGCGATTTATCGGTAACCTGCGCTTCAAGCCGATAGGTGTAATCGGCAGAGTCCTTCTCATCAGCGGCGGGAACCTCGAACTCAATGTCGAGTTTGCCATCGGCATTCAACACCGCCTCGCCGTCCTTCACCATATCGTTGCCGTAGCCGTAGTCGCCGTCGCCTTCGCTTTCGGATTCGCTGGCTTCCGCTTCATCTTCGTCAGCCCACCACCACGGATAATAACGGCTGCGATAGATGTAATAGGTAACGTCCGCTTCCTTGACCGGCTCGCCAAAGAAGTAGCGGGCTTCGATTGAGAATTTGGTCTTCTGGCCGGCCTCGACAAATTTCTTCGGAGTAGTGACGGTGACCTTGTACTCCGGCTTCTTGTACTCCTGTATCTCGAAATACTCGCTCGCGCTCGCAGCACCGGCAGTCGCAACAATCCGATACTGGCCAAGCGGCGCGCCCGGTGCGATATCAACTGAACCGCTGAAGGCTCCTCGAGCTGTCAGCTTGAGCTCGGTCTCGAGCAGTTTGCCGCCGTCCGGATCCTCGATCACCGTAGAGACCGAACCGCTCGGCAGCTCATAACCACGATCTCCGGCGATACGAAGAATTCCACGAAAGAATACCTTTTGCGCGGGCCGATAAACGGGCCGATCAGTGTAAATGTAGCTCGTGAGCCCGCCGCCGCCTTCGCTCTCGCCTTCTTCGCCCTCACCGCCGTAGGCCCCGAAGTAATAAGCTGCCAGATCGGAAATCGCGAAGTGGTCACGATCTTGAGCGGTAACTAGATAAGAGCTGTTTTCGTCTCGAACGGCTTCACTTTCAGGATCGACATCCTCGGAATTCTCCTCAGTCGACGGCTTTGGCTTGGGTCTTTCGACGCGAGTCCGCAACAACCCGCTCTTATCGGTCGTGCCTTTTGCGACCGTTTCCTTGGCTTTGATGACTTCAACCTTTACACCCTCGCGAGGCGCGCCTGACTTGCGATCCGCCGCATAGACCAGAATCTCCCCGGTTGGAGCGGTTTTGTTGATCATCGTGAGGTCGGTCACAATCGCGATCGTGTAGGCCCGAAGATCCCCGTTGACTGCTTCCACCAAATAGACGCCGGGATCGCGTTTGCCCAGCATAACCATCCGCGTGTCATATACGTTATCAAGCGGGGTCAACTTTTCACGCCAGCTGCTGACCATCTGATCCGGGTTGAGCAGTGGAACGCGCGCATAGTCGGCGACGTTCAGAGGCTGCCGATCCCCCTCGCGATTGAGCTTCTGGTTGAGCGACTCTCTAGTGCCCCGGCGAAGCTGATTGCGGAAATAGTCCCTGATCGACTTGAAGATCGAGACTTTGAATGAGCGGACCTTTTCCAGAGCGGATGGCTCTTTTTTGAGCCCGGCGATGATCTGTGTCTTCTCGCCGTCGCCCATCTGATGAGGGTCCTCGAGGCTTTTGAAAAACTTGACCGGGTCCGCTACTCGATAAACCCGGAAGTCCATCTGGTCTATGCCGAGGTAGTTGATCCAGACTCGCGCGCGGTCCGCGGTTCCATATGTTCGATTTGTCGAAAGAGAAAAGTACGGCTTGTCAGTGACGGTGGAAGCCGATTCCGGGGACGTAGCTTCAACGGCGCCGCTCTGGGCGCGCAGCCGAAGCGTCGATATCGAAAGCGCTGCTGCTATGACCGCGAGGTAGACCACTACGGTCGTGATTCGTCGATGACTGAATGAATTATCGTTAAACACTTCGATGCCTCCTCAATCAAGCATCTTGAGCCGGTAAAAACCAAGGAAATTTGGGTTGCTGTCGATCGGCCGCCAGCGTTTGTCCGGATGACTGTCTAACACTGAAAGACGCACTTTCTTTAGCGACCCTTCCGAAGCAGGCGAGCCTCCAGTGTGATAGACGACCCAGTCCGACGCCGATTCTCCGTCGCGCTGAGGCTCGCCGATAAAAATCATTGCGTGATAAGGGAACTTCTGAACCCACGGTTGATGGAAAAAAAGAAGATCGCCTTTCTCGGCGCGGCGCCGGTCGCGGCTGACGAACACGCAATTGAAATTCTTGAGCGTGCGAGCATCGGCAAACTCCGCGAACCTGCCGCCTTCGACGTCGCTCTCCTGAAACGAACCAAAATCTACTCGAAAGAGCTTTTCGCCAATTGGGGAAGATTCAAGGTTGAACGCTTTTACATCTGGCGCGACGTGTTCGTATCCCGGGCCCATCTTGTGAAACCACGGCCGGTCGTGCTTGCGCAGCGCCTCGCGCCAGGCGAAGCGGATCAGACCCGCGCAATCGCGCTGTTCAGTCTTCCATTCGTCGCTGGGTTGATAGAACTGCATCTCTGCGATCGCCGCAAACCAGCTTCTGAAGTTCTGACGATCATCGAACCCGCGCAACTCGGCTCTATCCGGGATGCCGTCAGAGTCGGAATCCAGTGAGGGGGCAGTAACCGGTTGTATCTTGTAATTGTGCGCCTGCGAGTTGCCTCCGCACGCCGCTGACAAGGCGCACCCGATCATCAACACCAGGATGTAAGTGATTCGAAAACGCACTGAGAACCGCCTCCGAGAGCGGGAGATTAGGCCGCGCGGATTATATGGCCGCGAGCCTGCTAAGTCAAAAACACGGGTGCGAACCCAAAAATCAAAACCGAGGTTCAGCGAGTGCTTTGTATACTTTTCCCGAGGTTTGGTTGTCTGGAGGCCCAACACCCACAACTTCAGTTGTGGGTCTTTAGTTTCAACCTACGGAGGGCAGGCTGATCCTCTTCCCGCTTCAAGGTTGCCAGGTGAAGTAAAACTCACAAGCGTCGTCGCCGCGGGCGCGGCAGCGTGTGTGGGTTACTCGTGCTGACCGTGCTCCACACAGTTCAACAGCGTGTCGAAAATACGAGCAGCCACTCGCACAAAAGCTGGGCGGCGGAGCCCTGTCGTATTGAATAGTGAGTAGCCCGCTGGTTCCGCTAAGCGGTCCATAAGACGCGGAACCGAAATCCTGATACGCATGATGGATCAATGCGGACTGAGTCAGAAAGCTGTGAACATCGGGATTGACTAGGCTACTGTACGGACCCGACAGTGCTGAGGTCGCCGAGAACTCCCCGAGATGATCAAACACTTCGTCTTCCTTGTCGCCGTCCGCCAGTTGTTCGGCAATCGAGCGATCGACTAGATCGAGGGTGCTGAGCGGATACCAGTTGTCAACGATGATCTCTTTGAGTGAGGCGCTTTCTTCTTCGGGTAAAGAATTCAGAACTCGGGACCAGGTGTCGGCGCCGTGCTTGAGAACCACAAAGAGGAACCGCGCCCGAAGCAGCCCTCCTTTGACGTTCATGCCTGAATAGCTTGGCTGAGGGGAAGAAGACATCGCGTGACTCCATTCTGAAACGATTCGCGCGGGAAGCGAGCGGCCGGATTATAGCACGAAAGACTGCCGGTGAGACTACTGGAGCAGGTTACTCACTTATCAGCTCAGGAACGTTAGCGTTTTCATAATGCTCGATCAGGACGGCGAGTATCTCCATCAACGACGCAAGCGGATGACTCTCGTTTTCTCCGACCTCGTCAATTAGTTTGTCCAACAGAGCAACTATCTGGTCGTATTCTTCCTCTGTGTGCGGGACAAAGACGCTTTCGGACAGTGGAGGCCACGAATTCTTTATATCTATGTTCTGCATCGCTATTGCTTCCACTTATTATCGTCGTACTCTTCGTGGGTAAGCACCGCCCTAATATAAAGTCCGCAAATTCATTGAGCCGCTTTCGCGTAATAACGTGCATTAGTCAACGAATCGCCACCGGCGCTGTCTTTGTGAACTCCGCGTTCTTTGGATCGCGAGGCTGCGGATCGACAAACGCTCGTTCTTCGCGAGTGAGCGCGTCCGGCGGGACTCCGCGTTCGATCATCGATGCGAAGTACTCGTCAATCTGATCGTAGATCTCCGAGATGGTCTGCGAATGAAACACCCGCTCTCGGAGCCGAGCGCCTCCCGCAAGCCCGTGCGTAAAGTACCCGCACATCTGCTTCAGCTTGCCCGATAGAGCTCGCTCCGGCAGCTCGTCTCGCAACAGCTCGTGATAACGATGAAGCACTCGATGCTTTTCCGAAAGCGACGGCTGATAAACAGGATCCCCGCGCATCAACTCTGAGGTCTGGCGAAAGATCCACGGATTGGCGATGGCTCCGCGGCCAATCATCACCCCGTTGACACCGGTCTCAGCTAACCTCGCGAGCGCCTGTTCGGGAGTTGTGACGTCCCCACACCCAATCACCGGAATTGAGACCGATCGTTTGACGGCGGTTATGACCTCCCAATTCGCTTGTCCGCTGTAACCCTGCTGGCGAGTTCGCCCGTGAATCGCAACCATGTCTCCGCCACAGTCTTCGATCAACCGCGCCACTTCGACCGCGTTGATCGATGAATCATCCCATCCGGTTCTAATCTTCATGGTGAGCGGGATCGTTATCGCCTTGCGAACGCGGCGCAGAATCTTTTCAAGCTGGGGCAAGTCGCGCAGCAGCGACGAACCGCCTCCCCCGTTGACAACTTTCTTCGCCGGACAACCACAGTTTATGTCTACTATATCGGCTCCGCTTTCTTCGATGATTTCGGCGGCTGCGACCATTCGCGCGTCATCGTAGCCGAATATTTGAATCGAAAGCGGGCGCTCCTCGGGCAGGAACTTCATCATCCGATGCGTTCGCATGTTCCCGCGAGTGATTCCTTCGACCGAGATGAACTCGGTGACAATCAGGCCTACTCCCCCGAGTTCCTTTATCAGACGGCGGAATGACGAATCGGTAACCCCGGCCATCGGCGCGAGCGCCAGGTTAGGAGTGATGGTTACGTTTCCGATGTTGATTTCGTTTGCCATAAGAAACACCAAAGTGTAGCACGGGCTTGCTTTCCGCGTGAATCGTCAAAATCGGGTGGTTTTGAGCGATCCTGGCGTCTTCGCGGTCCTCTGCGTCTTGGCGCGAAAGGGTGCCATGCCGGTTACTTGATTCAAACAAGCCGACAAGCTAGGATGCTCGCGAATTCAGTATCACATCCAATGAGAAACCGATCGACCCATACAGCCGACAACCTCCGAGCCTCGCTAACGATTCTGCTCGCAATCCTGTGCGTAGCCCCCGGCGCCGCGAGCTATCAGTCAGACAAGAAGGAAGACAAAAAGGAAGAGAAGAAGACTGAACCGTACAAGATCGAAAAGCTAACGCAGGGAATGGGGCTTTACTCGATTGGCCCGCTCTCACCAGACAAGAAGTCGGTTCTTCTGATCGCAAAAAAGCCGGACGCCGCGCCTAATCTGTATTTGATGAGCGTCGGTGATAATGCGATTCGGCCGCCGTTGACAACCTTGAAGTGGGGCGTGGCTAGCCCACAATGGTCGCCCGACAGCCAGTGGGTTGCTTTTGCGGGGTTCAACGAAACCGCAAGCTTCGACGAGATCTTCGTCCTCAATATCAAAACAGGTTCAGTGCGTCAGCTCACAACAAACGGCTTCAGCGACAAGGAACCGGTTTTCACCCCGGACGGGAAACAGCTTCTATACACATCGGACGCGAGCCCTCTGCCCGATGCAGCCTTTGGCATCTTGCACGTTGCATCGATTCCGGTGGGCGGTGGAAAGTCGGATTTTTTCACCGAAGATGAATGCTCGACGATACGTCCCGCAATCTCGCAAGACGGCAGAAGCGTCTTGTTGATAAAGATCAGCGATCTCAGCGGAAGACACTCGCTTTGGCAGTATGGCCTCGATGGAAAGGCTCAGCGCGATCTTACTGAGACAAGATACGCGCGAATTCGCGCTCACATCCCGGGAGCCGCGCGTGGAATGATTGTGTTGTGGGCTCAGGAGCAAGCCGAACAGCAGGATAATGTTTATCTGTTCGACCCCGCGGTCGGTCAAGCTCACGAGCTTCCGCAGCCTGACTTGCCCAAATACTCTCCGGCGCTATCGCCTGACGGTAAAATGATCGCCTTTATTGCGCCGGCCGGCGCGGGCTCGCAGCTCTTTGTATACGATTCGGCCACCGAGCAAATCAAACAGCTCACCTACAAACCTGGCAGAACTCACTCGCCGAGATTTGTTTCGAATACCGAGATCCTGTTTGGTTCGGATCGCGAAAAAGAGAACGAGCTTTATCAGGTCGATCTAAGCCAGCCCGTCGAAGAAAAGAAAAAGAAGTAGCATAGACTTCAGTCTGTGTTTCCTACCGTTTCGGCTGTTTTCGGGAATGACCGATCACAGGCTAAAGTCTATGCTACTCACTGCCGCTTGCGCCGCAACTCCTGAGCTTTCTGGTATTCGCGGTTCGCTTCGTCCTGCAATCCCTGGCTGTACAACGCGTGGCCGAGTTTTGTGTACAGGTTGTCATCTGAGGGTCTGAGCGCCGCCGCCTTGCGAAACGCATCTGCCGCTTGCTTCCATTGCTGCCGCGCGAAGTATTCGTCGCCGAGCGCAACCAGCAGATTCACGTTGCTTTGATCATTCGTAGCCGCGGCTTCAAACTCCGCAAGAGCGGCTTGATTCTGTTGACTCCGGTATAGCAGCGCCAGGTTGTAATGCGGGGCCGCCCATTTGGAATCGATCTCACTGGCGCGTTTAAACGCTCGTTCAGCGCGCCAGGTGTCCAGCTTACCCACGTACACAAGCCCGAGAGCATTGTCTACCGCAGCCAGCTTTGCTGTCTGAAGCGGCGCAAGCGCCCGCTCGGCTTCGTCATAAAACTGCAACGAGAGCAACGCCACCGCGGCGCTTAGTTTCTCGAGCGCACCTATCTCCCCGTTATCGGGTGTTAGCGTTCTCGCCCGCGACAGCATCTGACCCGCTCGCTTGAAGTCGTCAACCTTGTCCGAGATGTTGTCGCCGCGTACGTCGCCGCCAACGATCGAACGTCCCTGCGTCGTAAGCGCCGCCGCCAGTGCCGCCTTCAATCGCGCTGCGTCCGAAGCAGTGCTCGGATCGGATAGCATTCGTTGGTATAAATCCCACGCGCTGTCGTTTCTGGGCTCGATCAAAGTCCCCGAAGCTATTGCAGCTTCAAGTTGCAGGACCAAAGGAGAGGGAGCCGCTTCCGGACGCGCAGCGGGAACAGAGGAAGAAAGGTTCACAGGTTGAGCGCCCCCGCGTTCCGGCGAAACACTAACCGCGCTTGGTGGGTTTATAGAAGGTTTCGGCGCCGCCGGGATCGCGCGAACCCCCGTTTCCGCTCTCGCCAATTCTCCGCTCGGCGCTGGTTGTGTCGCCTTCACGGGACTTGTTGCGTCAGAAGCGGCGTCGCGAGCGGACGGGTTTGTCAGCCCGGCCGTCGGCGCGGGCGTAGCACCAGGATTCCTCAGACTAGAATCGGGCGCGATGACCGCCTTCTTCGTGACTTCCGATGTTGTTCGCGGATCGGTTTTGTCTGAACTGACAACGCGAGACGGTTCGACTTTTTCTTTGTCCGCAGCCATGACTGCGGGAGCTTGCTTTCTATCGTCGGGAACAATTCCCGGTGATTTCTTCTCAGTCCCGGTAGCCGGTTCTGGTTTTATTCTGCTTATCGGAGGCGCGAGTGGCGCGGGTTTTCTTTCGGTGCCCCCCGGAGCTTCATTCGGTAGGGCGGTAGAGGATGGGCTCGCGATCGATTTTGTTCCGGCGGACGACTGACTCGAAGCAGTCGGTGCTGTGATCGGAGGCGCGAGTGGTGAGGGCTTTGTTTCGGTTACCTCCGGCGCTTCATTCGGTTTGGCTGTAGTCGATGGGCTGGCGGCTGGTTTTGTTTCGCTGGACAGCTGACCCGAAGCAATCGGCACTGTGATAGTAGGATCAGGTTTGGGCTGGCGTAGAGCATCCGATGGCTTAAGCTCAACCGGCTTTGATGCTGCGAGCAGGTTTGGATCGTCGGCTTTTTGAGTATTCGGCGGAGGCATCCGGGTCGGTTCGCCTCCCCGAGCCAGCGAGTTTACTGGCTGACTTCCGCTTCGCCACGGTCGTTGTTTGCCGGAGGTATCCTCGGAGACTCGTCCCTTGAGCAGTTCAAAAAGGTCCTCGGCCGCTAATGCTAAGTCCGTAGTGCGACCGGCGCCATCCAACAACACGTCAGTCAGATGTTTCGCGAACACGCCGTGCCCGCCCCATCGCTGACCTTCGCGCGAGAACTCACCCGGCCCGCTGGCGATGATTGCGGACAGACCGGCTCGAGTCGCAGTCATTTGGTGGAGTGCCTGTTCAAAAGCCTTCGAGTAGTTTGGATTGGATTCCGGATCGAAGAAGTCGCGGCGCACCGCGTCCGCAATTACCAGAACTCGTGAGGAACGGACTCTACGCGCCAGCGCCTGACCCAACTCGCTCACTGACAGCGCCGTACCGTAAGGGTCCTTCGGATCGGAATCGTAACCGAGGAGGTATGATTCGCCGAACTCGGGTTCGAACAGCCCGTGTCCCGAAAAGAATATCAGGACTGTGTCAGCCTCAGAGACGGACCGCGCGAGCCAATTACCAACCGCGACTTTTATTGCGGCGGCAGTCGCGTCGGCGCCTGTAAGCAGCTTTACATTCTGCGGGTTGACTCCGCGCTTTTGGATAGCCTCTGCGAATAATGCGGCGTCGCGATCGGCGAACTGGAGTTGCTGTCCGCCGAGAAGCTTCTGATATTTAGAAATCCCCACGACGACTGCCCACGTCCTTGGTTGAGGCGCCTGCTGCGCCTGGGCGGTCATCGCCATCGCAGTGCAGAGTAATAAAAGTGCGAACAGCTTCTTAACCATTGTTCACAGATGAGAAAGGGCGCAACCTTCTACTTGAGTAGAGGCCTGCGCCCTTCTGATGTTTCAACGTTATTCGCCCGCTGAGGGCCGTCGTTTACTTGAAGCTCGAGACCGCCGCTCCTTCGTCGTCGAATGATTCAAAAACGGTCAGCAGCTTGGTGATGGTGAGCAGATCATGAATCTTCTTGGTCTGGTTCAGAAGTTTCAACTGTCCGCCATTGTGGTTCGTCGTCGTGTAAGAGCTCACCAACTCGCCTATCCCTGAGCTGTCGACATACGACACGTCGCCGAGGTTCAGCAATATTTTCTTTTTGCCATCGTCGAGCAGACGGCGGACGGCCTCGCGCAATTGGACGCTGCCCTCACCGATCGTAATCTTTCCTGCGAGATCGAGTATGGTGACATCGCCGGCCTGGCGGTCCTTAATATTCAAATTTGCCATCTTCTTACGTCTCCTTTTCCGTGCTCTAAGTTAATTTAATTTTGGCGCTTTACCTTTCTCATCCGCACCACGCTTCCGCCTTCCGGATGAATCGAATGCTCGACTTCATCCATGAAGGTGCGCATATAAAAGATCCCTCGACCGCTCGGGTTTAGCAGGTGATCCGAGTCAGTGGGGTCCGGCAACTGTGCCGGATCGAACCCTTCACCATAATCCCTGACATAAACCGTTACCGCGTCGGGTTCGGTGACAAATCGAACATCCACCTGCTTGTCGGCAGCGCTCTTGTTGCCATGCATTATAGCGTTGATCACCGCCTCGTGCACCGCAAGCTCAATCCAGCTTGCGTCTTCTTCCTCGAATCCGATCTTTGCCGTTACGCTCTTGGTAACCGAAGCGACCAGATCGACGAATTCGAGTTTGCTGTCGATTGAAAGCTCGATGGTCTCTGTCATCGGCTCGCGGGATGCCTTTCGTCTAACCTTTACAAGCCCCTGATCGAACCGCGCAATGACAAGCAAGGTGGTCACAAGGCGCGTCATTGTGTAACATGCGGCCAGTTGCGATGTCAAGATCGATGAAAGTCAAGGGACCCGCGCGCATCAGCGGCTCGTTGAAAGTCCCCGGCGACAAGTCGATCTCTCACCGAGTCGCGTTGCTCGCCTCAATCGCCAGAGGCGCCTCGCGTATCACCGGCTTTGCCTCCAGCGCCGATTGCCGTGCCACCGTCGATTGCATCCGCAAGCTGGGAATCGTGGTTCACGAAGACCCGGTCTCAGGGCTGGTCATTCACGGCGAGGGGTTGTTTGGATACCGTCCCGAGCAGTCCATCGTCCATCTCGACGCCGGGAACTCCGGTTCGACGATACGAATGCTGAGCGGTCTGCTGGCCGGGCAGCGGTTTACCTCTGTGATTACCGGCGATGCCAGCCTGCGCCGGCGGCCAATGGCTCGAATAATCGAACCATTGGGCTTGATGGGCGCGCGCATCGAAGCGACGGCCGCGAATCTTGCGCCGCTGACGATTCATGGCCGAAACCTCCAATCAATAAACTACGCTTCGCCAGTCGCCAGCGCGCAGGTCAAAACTTGTGTGCTGTTCGCCGGACTGCTCGCCGAGGGATCGACGGTTGTGTCTGAACCGGCAGTTTCACGCAATCACACTGAGTTGATGCTGAGGGAATTCGGCGCAACCGTGGACGACTCAAAGCTCGGAACCGTGTCCGTAGATGGTTTGCGCGAACTCACACCACTGGACTACCGAGTTCCCGGTGACCTGTCGTCGGCTGCCTTCTTCATTGCAGCGGCGAGCGTGTTGCCGGACTCCAGTCTCGTGCTTCGCGAAGTAAACCTCAATCCAACTCGCACAGCTTTTGTTGATGTGTTGAAAGAGCTTGGCGCGAATGTGATAACGGGTGACGACCGAGCGCAACACGGCGAGTTGGTGGGCGATATTGTTGTCTCTAGCGCCCGGCTGCGAAGCGCGCGTCGAGACACGCTGTTATCCGGCGCGATCATCCCAAACCTCATCGATGAGGTTCCGATCCTCGCGGTGGTCGCGACTCAAGTCGAGGGTCGGGTCGAGATTCGCGACGCCCGAGAGTTGCGGATTAAGGAAAGCGATCGCATACGGACGGTGGCCGAGGGCATAAGATCGCTTGGAGGGGAAATCGAGGAGTTTGAAGATGGGTTTGCGATCAACGGGCCACAGAAGCTTAGAGGCGGACGCGTTAAGACCGCGGGCGACCACCGGATAGCGATGGCATTTGCGATTGCGGGGTTAATAGCCGAAGGGACAACCGAGATTATCGACGCTGACTGTGCGAGCGTTTCGTTCCCCGAATTCTACGACTCGCTTGCGATGTTGGCAGGACCGGACACGGTTTATCTCAGATGAATGCATTGCAAGACAAATCACCGATCTTCCTGGTTGGATTCATGGGCGCCGGCAAGACGACTGTCGGCCGCGCCCTTGCTACTCACCTTGGGTATCAGTTCTTTGACCTGGACGACCTGATCACCGAGCGTACCGGCAAATCGGTTCAACAGATCTTCAGCGAGCTCGGGGAAACAGAGTTTCGCAGACTAGAACGAGAGGCTATTCAGTCGTGCGCTAAGCTTGTTCGTTCTGTAGTGGCTCTCGGTGGCGGTGCGTATGTTCACGAAGACAACCGATCTCTACTGCGAGCGATCGGGAAAAGCATCTGGCTCGAATGCCCGCTTGAAGTCTGTCTTGCTAGGATTCGCGGCGATAAGTCGCGGCCCTTGTTGGGAAGTGAGGACGAGATGGTCCGACTCTTAGCGCAACGCCGCGAGTCTTACGCGGACGCGGATTATATCGTTACCGCAGGCGAGCAGAATCCTGAAGAGCTGTCGCTAAAGATAGCGGAGCTCTTGAGACAGTAGTTCCTTTTGCGAGCTTTGCGGTCCTTGGCGTCTTTGCGCTAATAATTCCCATCAAACTCCACGCAATTCAATGGTTCTTCACTGACTCTCATAATACTCGCAGTAATCAATCAGACAGCACTGCTCGCAGAGAGGTTCCCGGGGCCGGCAAACTCTTCGCCCGAGTCGAATCAGATTTATGTGAGCCTCGAAGTACTGCTGCTTGGGGATCATCTCCGCCATCATCCGATGTGCCTCCTCATCCGAGCACTTTTCAGGAATCAGCCCCAGCCTCCGCGCGATACGAAAGATATGAGTATCAATCGGGAAAAAAGGCCGATTGTATGCAAATAGCAGCGTACAGGCGACAGTCTTAGGACCGACGCCCTTTAGACTCCCGAGGAACTCTTTAGCCTGATCGAGCGGCGCGGTTTTTAGGAACGACAGGTCGAGTGAACCGCGACGCTTTTGAATATCCAGCAGCAGTTGTTTGATGCGAGCGGATTTTTGTTTAGCGAGCCCTCCCGATCTAATCGCGGATTTGATTGAGGCGACACGCGCGCGCATCGCCAGATCCCACGAAGGGAACCGGCGTTTCAGGCTTGCGAACGCGCGGTCGCTGTTTGTGTTTGTTGTCGACTGGGAGAGAATAGTTTCAATGAGCACATCGAGCGGATCGAGACCTCGCTGACGCCTCGGCACGCCGTAGACGGCTTTGAGATTTTGAAGAATATAAGGAATCGATTCGGGATGTTGAGATCCGCCGACAGAGGCTTTCTGAGGCATGATCAAATTGTGTATCACCCGGCGTACGAGCTAGCAACTTGAGGTCACCCAAACGTGCGCCCGGAGTCCGCCTTCAGATATCAGCCTAGCATCACGGGTCACGCATCACGGGTCACGCATCACCTTTTACGCATCACGTTTCGCGCATCACGTTTTACGTTTCAATATTCGTTTTGTTGACACTCTTTCGGAGCGTTTGCAATAATCCCTGAGCAACGTAAACGCTGTTAGTTTGATTTCAAGCGCCCGTAGCTCAGCCGGATAGAGCGTTTGCCTACGAAGCAAAAGGTCGCACGTTCGAGTCGTGCCGGGCGCACTTTAGATTCAGGAGAATAAGGTAGGCCCGCTGGCCTGCCTTTCCTGTTTTGTAACCATTTTTATCTCGACCACCTTCTCGCGGGACCGTCGCAGCTCTTCTCTTGGAATATTACAAATCTTGTAATAGACTTGGGTTCAGGTGTGAAGTTATGACTGGGATGCAATTGATGTCAGGAAGGAAGCAGAAAGGGTGGAATCAGCAGCAGGCCGCCACTCGACTCGGTGTCTCTCAACCTTATCTGTCCTTGTTGGAAAAGGGCGACAGGGCCATAACCGAGGAATTAGCTCATAAGGCAGCACATGTCTTCGGCTTATCACCAGCAGCGCTTCCAATGAAAGCAGCTCCAGAAACTCTTAGCTCTGCCAACGAAGATCATCTCGCGGCTGATTTAGCGGCTCTCGGGTATCCGGGTTTCTCTCACCTGAAGTCACAACGGCGCCGAAGTCGGGCGCGTAAGAATCCTGCCGAGGTACTGGCTTCAGCGCTTCAGTCTAGCGATCTCGACAGCCGGTTGACTGAGGCTTTGCCCTGGGTGCTCCTAAGGTTTCCAGAATTGAACTGGCAGTGGCTTGTCAGCGCGGCTAAGCTGAATGACTTACAGAATAGACTCGGGTTTGTGACTAACGTGGCGCGACGACTTGCGGAAAAACGGAGTGAGAGTGAAAAAGCCGCACTCTTGGCCGAGCGGGAATCGGTCTTGGAGCGATCCCGTCTAGCTCGGGAGGATACCCTGTGCCACGAGTCCCTCAGCAAAGCAGAAAGACGATGGCTACGCGATCATCGATCTCCGGAGGCTAGGCACTGGGGATTACTAACAGATCTTTCTCCGGAACATCTGAGTTATGTCGACTGAAATCTCAGAGCCGTGGAAGAGCTTCTTGGCCGAGATAGACTCTCGATTGGAAGCGGCGGTCTACCTTCATTGCCTCGGTGGCTTTGTATTGACGACTGTGTACGATCTGCCCCGAACAACTGCGGACGTGGATGTTGTAGCCATTGCTTCTGTAAGTTCAAGCGCACACCTGTTAGCGCTGGCAGGGAAAGGGTCTGAGCTCCACAAGAGATTTGGTGTGTACTTGGACCTTGTCGGTGTTGCCCCACTACCCGAAGATTACGAGTCAAGACTTAAGGAGATATTTCCAGGCGCATTCAAGAAACTTCGGCTCTTAGCTCTGGACCCCTATGACTGCGCACTCTCGAAGTTGGAGCGAAATACTCAGCGTGACAGGGACGATGTCAAATATCTTGCGCGCACGCTGCCGATGGATCTGACGGTGCTAGAGGAGCGTTTTGAGGAAGAGTTGAAGCCAATTCTCGGCAATCCAGATCGAGAAAGCCTTACGCTAAGGCTCTGGATCGATGCAATCGAAGAAGAGCGTCTGTCATAGGGAATTCTCTTCTCCAGTCATTTGGTTCGGTTCGCCGAGTGAACAATGCCTCCGCCACTCTCTAGTATTTAGGACTTTTTATCTTTCCATTACTATCCGGTTCAACCTTCCCCGTTCCTATCTGCGGAGTCAGTCTTAATCTAGGTTTGAGGAGACCCGATGCGCGGGTATCATTCCTGGAGCTGCCTTCCAGCCTTCCGTAGAGTCTTTTTCGGAGTCAAGAACCATGCGGAGCGACGAAATTCTGAGGGCTGAACTCGAGAGAGCCCGAGCTGAATGCGAACGTCTTCGAAGAGAGAACGACGATCTAAGACTTCGACTCGGCGAACATGCTGCTGATAGCGCGCAAAGCGTAGAAGCGACCTTCCCGGTCAACCAAAACGAGGCACTATCGTCAGCAAGTGTCATGGCAGACTCCAGGCCTGAGCTCAAAGTCTCGTTATTCAAGAGCCTGTTTCGTGGTCGTGATGACGTCTATGCGGTCCGGTGGGAAGGAAGGAACGGTCGAACAGGATACTCGCCAGCTGGAATCCGCGAATGGAATCGCGCCGCCACTCTGGAAAAGAGCAAGAAAAGACAAATCAAGCACAGTAAGCTATTCCCTCTGACAGAAGAAGTGATTAGAGATCATCTTCTAGGAAGGCAAACCATTGGGGTTTACCCGCTGCTGCAAGACGATACCTGTTGGTTTGTTGCAGTAGATTTCGACAAGAGGACCTGGGAAGCCAATGCCCGCGCGTTTTTAGAAACCTGTAGCGGGCTCGCAGTACCGGCCACGCTTGAACGATCGCGGTCGGGGAATGGGGCGCATATATGGTTGTTCTTTGCGGACCCAATACCGGCTGCCCTGGCTAGAAGACTCGCGAGCGCGCTGCTGACCCGCACGATGCAGCGGCGTTACAGCATCGGTCTGGATTCCTATGACCGTTTGTTTCCAAGCCAGGACACGATGCCAAAGGGCGGTTTCGGGAATCTTATAGCTTTGCCCTTACAACGCGGTCCTCGCGAACAAGGCAACAGTGTTTTCATCGACAGTCAGCTTCGCCCTTACGAGGATCAATGGGCGTTCCTCTCTTCAATCAGACGACTAACCCAGGACGAAGTTCAATCGCTCATCCGCGTCACGATTCCAGCTGGTGACATTATCGGTGTGCGGCGTAGTACGCTCGAGGACGACGAGGCGAGGGGGCCATGGAACTTGCCGCCTTCCGGCCACTTACCCACGCAAGTAATCGAAGAGCCGTTGCCGACGCGAGTATCAATCCGACGCGGGAATATGATTTACGTTGAAATTACGGGACTACCTGCGACGTTCCTTGATCAGCTGATACGTCTTGCCGCGTTTCAGAACCCGGAATTCTACGGCGCTCAATCGATGCGCTTATCCACCTTTGGCAAGCCGCGTATTATTGCGTGCGCAGAAGAATTCTCTGATCAGATAGCTCTCCCTCGCGGCTTGCTGAGAGAAGTCCTCGATCTATTCGAGGAGTATGGCATAGCAGCCGACATATTGGACCATCGCCTCGCAGGCCCCTCGATAGAAGCCCAATTTCACGGCGAGCTGCGCCCTCTGCAAAAAGAGGCTGCTAAGGCTCTTGCCGCTTTCGACGATGGAATTCTCTGCGCTCCGACTGCGTTCGGTAAGACTGCGGTAGCGGCTCGCCTGATCTCAATGCGAAAGGTGAACACGTTGGTCCTCGTTCATCGCCGTCAACTAATGGATCAATGGCGGGAACGGCTGGCTCTCTTCCTCGGTCTTAACCTCAAGGACATAGGCCAGATCGGGGGAGGCAAGACTTCGCGAACTGCACGCATCGACGTAGCGGTCATGCAGAGTTTGGTGCGAAAGGGCGAGGTTAAGGACCTCGTGGCTGAATACGGACAGGTGATTGTGGACGAATGCCATCACGTCTCTGCCTTCACATTCGAGCGAGTGCTGCGAAAGGTGAAAGCAAAATACGTTGTCGGGCTAACCGCGACTCCGATTCGCAAAGACGGCCATCACCCAATCATCCTGATGCAATGCGGTCCCATTCGGTTCAATCTGAGCAACAAGAAGCAGGCGGCGACTTCAAGCATTCGACACGAGGTCATCCCCAGGTTCACGGAGTTCGCAGTGCCTCCCGAATGGACCGACATCGGAATACAGGATATTTACGCTGCTCTGATTACTGACGACCAGCGTAATGAGCTAATTGTGAGCGATATCCTGCACGCAGTCGAAGACGGCCGCGTTCCATTAGTGCTCACTGAACGTACTGACCACGTTCAACTCTTCGTCGATAAGTTGTCCCGTCGAGTACCTAATGTCTTCGTTATGAAGGGCGGAATGGGTAAGAAGCAACGTGATGCGCTTGCTTCGCAGATCAAAGCGGTGCCAGAAGACCACCAACGGGTGATTATCGCAACTGGACGCTACATCGGAGAAGGCTTCGACGATGCCCGACTAGATACGCTGTTTCTAGCGATGCCGATATCTTGGCGGGGTACGTTGCAACAATATGTTGGAAGATTGCATCGTTTACATCAAAACAAGCATGTTGTCCGGGTATACGACTACGTAGACGCTTGCGTGCCCATGTTGAATCGCATGTACGAAAAGCGCTTGAAAGCGTACGCAGTAGTCGGCTATACGGTTACTCGACCGTCTGGCGAGCAAGACCCGCAAGCCGATTTTCGCTTCGCCGAGATCGAGCACATTGCGGTTCAAGCGGCTACAGCTTTTGAAGAAGCGCGCGGTTGGAAGGTTGAGAGCGTCGAGACCGATACTCGGGGCTTCGATCTGATCTCGCGTCAACCGAGCGGCGATATTTCACGAGGACCAACCGAGACACGGTTCATCGAGGTAAAGGGACGAGCGGGAGTCGGCGAAATCGCGCTCACGGCCAATGAGTACAAGACTGCGCAAAGCTTGGGTGATGAATACTGGTTGTACGTCGTGTTCAATTGCGCCTCAGACCCTCAGGTAATACCGATTCAGAATCCTGCCAGGCTCGCGTGGGAAGCATTGTCAAAGATTGATTGTTACCGTATCGGAGCCGAGGGTTTGCAACCGGGGATGAGTTAAATCGAGCATTTGGAAAGGTCACGCTCAAATCTCTGTGACCAATTTGTGACCGGAATACCGAGAAACAGATCGACACAGATCTCACTCGCTTCACTAAGTCATCATGTGCCGGCGGCTGCATCTCGTAGCAAATGATGTTGACTGTTAACAGATGACGCTCGCTTCAACGAACTCTAAGAACCGTGTAACCCGGCCTACGAAGCAAAAGGTCGCACGTTCGAGTCGTGCCGGGCGCATTTTAGAATGAAGAGTGTAGGACCGCCGAGAGGCGGTCCTAAATCATTTCCGGCCACCTGTTCGGGGGCGGCGCCTTTGGGTTCAATACGACTGTCGTTTACTTCCATACTCCGCCGTTCGCGGACCCGATATAGTAAGTCTTTCCCAATTCGCCATTGACCTCTCCGCCTTTGACCTCATCCTGTTGCGCCTCATCGACCGGCAGGTCTGCAATGACCGCCGGGTTATCGTTCTCTTGCATGTTCATGTTCACACTCCTTTCTCAATAATTCAGCGTTATGCACGATTACCAGTCACCGTAGAATTTTGGACTGTGAGCAGTGAAAACGGATGCGATTCGGCGCCGCCCTGAATTTCTTCTGCGTTCTCCACACTCAAGTCCTCTATGACGAGTGCTTGGTCATTTGTTTCACGATTATCTTTTGCGTTCATCAAGTTCATCGCCTTCAATTGAAAATATGAATCTTTACTCGGAGTGCCTCTGTCGCGCTCATTTGTTCAGGCGTAAATTGGCGGCAAAAACTATCATCTGGAATAAGAATATTTTGCGTGTTGCTTCTTGGATTGCTGTGTTAGCGCGGGAATGTCTTTGGCGTCTGAGCCCAGCGGGTGTTTCTTACTTTCAGTCACGGCAACCGCTTCAACAATCTCTTCATCTCCTGGACCGTTTTCGCGTAGGCCGGATCCTCTGCGAGGTTTTTCACTTCGCGCGGATCATTGGAGTGGTCAAAGAGCATCGCGCCCGCTTGCCCCTCGTCCCACTCTACGTAGTGCCATCGTTCGACACGGACGGATTTGCCGAGCTTGCCTTGATAAAGAGTCACAGTGAATGCCGGATGATTCCACGTCGCCCTGGGATCGCGCAGCAGCGGACCGAGGCTATGGCCTTCGATGCCTTGCGGCCGCCGCAGTCCGCAGAGTTCGACAAGCGTCGGATACATATCGAGCAACTGCACTGTGCGCTCGCTCACCTGAGCTTTGGCGCCGGGCACCGCAATGATCAACGGCGTGCGCGTGCCAACCTCATACAGCGAATATGCCTTCGACCACTTGCCTTTTTCGCCCAAGTGATAGCCGTGGTCGCCCCAGAATACGACGATGGTGTTGTCGCGGAGGTTGAGCCGGTCGAGCGCTCCGATCACCCGACCCACCTGCTCATCCATAAAACTGACCGACGCATAATAGGCGCGTATCATCTCGCGGGCTTCGTTCGGCAGCGAGTCGCGCCCGATGAATAGATCGGCGTTTCGCTTCGCGATAGAGATCTCGGGAAACCCGGGCGGCGCTGCCGGGCTACTGGCGAAGTCGGGCGGCAACGGCATCTTCCCAGGATCGTAGAGATCGAAGAACTTCTTCGGTGCGGTGGGCGGGCTATGCGGCTTCACCAATCCAACGGCGAGGAAGAACGGCTTGTCTTTGTATTTCTCCAGATACTGGATCGCGCGTGTGGCTGTCTTGTAGTCGCCGTGCGACTCTCCATTTCCCTCGAGCACCACAATTCGGTCAGACTGCGCAGCTCTCGACTGGCCGGCGCCAGTAGCGGTTGTGCTGGGGCGTGGAGCGGCGGCCGGGGCGTTGGGGGTTCCTCGCTCAGTTATTGCGGGGTCGGTCGGCTCGCCTCCCTCGGTCCACGAGACCATGTCGTCAATACCGCCGTGAAAAATCTTGCCGGCGCGTAATGTCGCGTAGCCGTTCATTTTGAAATACTGCGGCAAGGTGACGTAGTCCGAATGCTTCACGCGGAAATAGACGTTGTTGTCCATCACCCCTGTTTGGGTCGGATAGCGATTCGTCAGCAGTGATGTGCGCGACGGGTTGCAGAGCGGGTACTGACAATAGGCCCGCTCGAACCGCGTGCCTCGCGCGGCCAGCCGATCAATGTTCGGGGTCTTGATGATCTGATTCCCGTAGCAGCCCAGTTCTGGTCGCAGGTCGTCCGAGGCAATGAAAAGAACGTTGTACCTGGTGTCCTGGTTCGAGGGCGAAACTGTTTCGGGCTTAGATAACAGATAGGTGGCGAGCAGACAGCCCTTCAACTGTTTCAGTCCCTCAACCACCGACGCGGCGTTGAGCCATGCGCCGGCGGGAGTAGTATGAGTGTGGTCAGTGGTGGTGAAGTACTCGGCTTGCACCTTTTCAAGGCCGTCCGCTTCATAGCGCTTCGCCACAATATCGTTCAGATCGATAAACAACGCGCTCTCAGCTTTCGCCGATTGCGCCGCCCATAGGCCGTAATCAGCCGCGGCCCGGACGACCTTGCCATCTTTCCAGATGTTGCGCGGAACAAGCGATAGGATGATGGGTGTTGCGCCCTTTGCCTTCGTGTCGGCGACATACCTTCGGATGTACCATCCGTAAGTGTGAACGATCTCGTGCTTCTTTGTGAGCAGGTTGTCGATTTCCTCGAGTTGATCGCCGGTGCCGCGAATCGAGCCGCGGGCGCGTGATGTGTCGTTTATTGGGCCTCCGTCGTTGTGGCCGAATTGCATCAAGACGAAATCGCCCGGTTTCATCTCAGCCAGGACCTGATCCCATAATCCTTCACTAATGTAAGTCCGACTACTGCGTCCGCCTCTGGCGCGGTTCTCGACCTTGATCCTGGCCTTGTCAAAGAAAGCGGCGACAGGAGTTCCCCAACCCAACTGTCCTTTCGTCGAGTTGTTGACCGTCGAGTCGCCGATAATGAACAAGGTTGGCAGTCGCGTTGCCGTGGAGGACTCCTGGGGACCAGAGCCTGTAACGTTTTGGGCGTAACCGGCAAGCGCCAGCAAAGCTATGGCAAGAGCAGTGCTTGCTCGTCCGTTCATCGTTTCTCCTGGTATCTCATCTTTAGAAAAAGATCTTGATCCCAAACTGAATGTATCGGGGTTGGGCGATCTCCCGCAGGGTTCCGAAGTTCGTATCGTACACCTGCCGCAAGCGGTAGAGCTTAAACCCGTCCAGCGTAGTGATGTTGAACGAGTTCAGGTTGGTGGTGGCGAACCCCTGTGGGATGCCAACGTGGAAGAAATCCAGTGGGAGTGCATTGGACGGGAGCCGGACCGCGTTCACCATCGCACGTATCTGAGCTAGCTGTGCCGTGGATGGCGTCACGCCGTTGAACGCCGCCCAGGCGTTGTACTCTGCGGCGGTTATCACCGCGGGGCGTGTTACACCCCCAACGGTCTCATTCTCAGCAGTGAGTTCGGTCGGCAGAGTGCCAAATCCCGGCGGAGTGTTGCCGGATTGATTATATCGGAAGTTCGGCTGGTTGAAGGCGTTGAGCATATCCACTCTGAACTGCACTCTTCGCTTCTCGTCTATGCGGAAGTCCTTCTGGATGGAGACGTCAAAGTAGTTTTGAAACGGGGCGCGAAGTTCTACCGTACGCGGCGCGTTTCCAAGCTTGCCTTTGATCGGACGGATAAAGGCAGCCGGATTGACGTAGGGTTCGCACAGGTTCCCAACAGGACAATTGCGGGACCACAACGGATTCTTTAGCGGCACGCCGGATACGATGTCCAGACGCACCGTGCGATTTACACCACCAAGCCTGTTCGTGTCGGTGATAAACGGCAGGAACGGATAGCCGCCCTGCAAGCGGTATATTCCGGAGAAGCTCCAGCCCCCAGCCAGAATGTCCACAGGTTTCCAGGCATTGGAGAGGTACCGGCGTCCGTGACCGAACGGAAGGTCATAGATGTATGTCGAGCTGAAGTTATGCCTGATGTCGAAGGTGGAGACGGCGCGGTCTGAGCTGAGCGGCGCGCCGTATGAGACCTGCCCTTGCGTGTTATAGGTCGTAAGCACTCGCGTATCCGGGCTGGCATCCGACGCATCATCAATTGACTTGCCGAAGGTGTAGTTCGCCGTGAAGGTAAGGCCATTGCGCACGCGCCGGCGCACGTCGACATACATCGCGTGTCGGATGCTGCTGGCCGAAGGATCGAAGTAACGGTTTAGGTTGTTGAAGCCGAAGAACGGAGTCTGCACGCTGTTGCGCTGTATTGCAATCACCGCACCGAGCAAATTCCTGCGCCCCAGCGGATCTGCGAAGGTCCCCTCCGCTGAGAGGTTATTGGCCTCCAAAAGCTCGACAAAGTTCACGTCGCGGGGGTTGGTGTTTACGAGCGGCAGGTATAGATGCGTCCCCTTGTTGCCGACGTAGGCAACTTCCACCACCGTGCCTTTGAACAGCTCAAACTGGACCGCAAGATTCCAATTTTGAGAGTAAGGAACCTTACCGCTGTCGGATCCGGCATCGGCTACCGCCGGAATTCCGAGGCTGTTCAGAAACACCAATCCGCCCTGAGTAAGGGTTAGCTGCTGGTCGATCGGGCGGCCCGCAATTAGCGGAGCGTTCCCCGACAACCGAATGGGTTGGGTCGCGTCCACAGTGCCCC
>DASRIZ010000249.1:0-5731 GCA_035649735.1 Blastocatellia bacterium
TGAGAAAGTTTACACCAGGCGCGAACTGTGGCGCCGGCGGCACGCTGGGTGCACTAACAAATGTAGCGCAGGCTAGCTATGATTTTAACAGCTTAGGAGATGTCGTCCCCCAACCCCCGCCTGCAACTGCAGCGCACAACCTGGATTCACTCGATGATCGCGTGATGCAAAAAGTACAATATCGCAGGGTGGGCGCCGTCGAATCACTGTGGGTTACGCACACAACACGTAATCCCGCTCAGACAACTCGCCCCCAGTGGGCCCAGATCAACGTTACCGCTGGGGTCGTTGTGTCACCGCCGGTTCAGCAGCAGATCTTTACTCCGGATACGACCCTCTATCGCTTCATGGGGAGTATTGCCGCCGATCACGTTGGTAATGCGGCGATGGGTTACAGCACCTCGAGCCTTACCAACTTCCCGAGCATCGCTTATGCGGGACGGCTGGTGACGGACCCGCTCAATGACTTACCGCAAAGCGAAGTCCAACTTATTGCGGGCACGGGTTCTCAAACGACGACTAGTGGAGGCACACCCATCCACCGATGGGGTGATTACACGGCAATGAGCATCGACCCAGTCGATGATTGTACCTTCTGGTATACGAACCAATACTTGACAGCCAGCGGCTTTAACTGGAACACCCGGATCGGCTCCTTTAAGTTTCCTACCTGCACCACTCCCACCGCAGCGAAGGTGAAGTCATTCACCGCCGACGGGTTCGATGGCGGACGCGTGCTGCTGCGGTGGAATTCTGGTCACGAGGTAGACAACCTCGGCTATAACGTCTATCGCGAGACAAACGGTCAGCGAACCAAGATCAATCCACAGATCATCGCGGGATCGGCGCTGGTAACCGGACCAAAGGTCGCGTTAACCGCGGGCAAGTCATACGCCTGGGGTGATCAGTTGACCAGGCAAGGCACCCGATATTGGCTTGAGGATGTCGACCTCAGCGGTAAGAGCACCTGGACCGGCCCGGTCAATCTCAGCGCGAAAGGCGGGAAGGCCCCAAGCACCCAGGAGTCACTGCTGTTGACGCGGATCGGATTAGCGACCTCGCAGATGACCCTCGGGCAGGGTTCGGTGACGGTCGAAAGAAAAGCCGAGATCGCAACCCCGTCGTCCGCAACGATGAATGTGCAAAACGATTTGGCCAGGCACGCTGCGATCAAGGTCGGAGTCAAGCAGGAAGGGTGGTATCGAGTCTCGCAGTCAGAGCTTATTGCGGCGGGCTTGAATTCCAATGCGGACGCGCGAAACCTGCAACTGTTTGTCGACGGTGTGCAAGTGCCTATCGTCGTCAACGGTGAGCTGGACGGCCGGTTGGACGCTTCAGATAGCGTGGAGTTCTACGGAGTGGGGCTAAACAGCGCAGCCACCGATACCCGGGTTTACTGGCTGGTGGTGGGAGGCCAACCCGGCGCGCGAATCAAACCAACAAAGACCAACGGTAGTCAAACCGCGCCCGGGACTTACACCGCCTCAGTGGAAAGGAAAGACAGAACGATCTACTTCGCCGGTTTGCGAAACGGAGAGACGGAGAACTTCTTCGGGCCGGTGGTGACCGGGACCCCGGTTGATCAGACGGTAACGCTGACAAACCTTGCGACGAGTTCGGCGCCGGCGGCCCTCGAGGTGCAGCTGCAAGGCGTGACCCAGACGCAGCATCAAACTCAAGTCACGCTAAACGGTGTTGTAGTGGGTACGGTGGGCTACACCGGTCAGCAACGTGGTAAGGCGAGTTTCGCAATCGCACAGTCGCAACTTCTGAATGGATTAAACACCGTGCAGCTGGTGTCGATAGGAGGAAGCTCCGATATATCGCTGGTGGACAGAGTAAAGTTGTCATACACCCATACGCTGACGGCTGACAGCAATCTGTTGCGGCCGGCGGCGAAGGGAGGACAACCGATAACCATCGGCGGATTCACATCGCCGGATATACGAGTGATCGATGTCACGGACAGCAACAACCCGCAGGAACTGAACGGAAGCATCGGCGGCTCGAAGAACAACGCGACGATTACGCTGACGCCGGCCGGAGCAGGGACAAAGGCGCTGCTGGCGTTTACTGATGCGCGGGTGATGAGCGCAACGGTGAAAGCGAATGTACCGTCAAACTGGCAGGAGGAAGGTCTGCAGCACGACTACGTGATGATAACGACCGGGGAACTGAAAGCGAGTTTGACTCCGCTCAAAGCGCTGCGCGAGAGCCAGGGGTTGTCGGTGACGGTTGTCGAAGTCGAAGATCTGTATGACGAGTTCAGCTTTGGCAACAAGTCGCCCCAGGCGATCAAGGACTTCCTGATGTTCACTCGGGACAACTGGAGGCAGACGCCGAGGTTTGTGCTGTTCGCCGGTGACTCAAGCTATGACCCGAAGAACTATCTCGGGTTTGGTGACAGCGATCTGGTCCCGACGAAGCTATACGACAGCTACTACATGGAAGCGGCGAGCGACGATTGGTTCGTGGACTTCCAGGGGACCGGGTTGCCGACGATGGCCAGCGGGCGGTTGCCGGCGCGAAACGCTACCGAAGCGGCGGCGTTGGTTGCAAAGATCATCGGTTATGAGAACTCCACTGGTTCCAACTCGGTGTTGCTGACTGCGGACCTCGACGATGGATATAACTTCGGAGCCATCGGCGCTACGTTGCGATCGCTGCTGCCCGGAAGCGTAGAGGTCTCGGAAATCAATCGAGGCTCCGCCGATGATGCCACGGTGAAGGCCCAGATCCTGGCGGCGATTAACCAGGGGAAGACCATCGTCAACTACAACGGTCACGGGTCGGTCAATCAGTGGCGAGGAAATATCCTAACCAACGAGGACGCGGCGAGCATGACCAACAGCCAGAAGCTGGCGATGTTCATAATGATGACGTGTCTGAACGGGTACTTCGATGATCCGGTGCTCGATAGCCTTGCGGAATCGCTGCTAAAGGCAAACGGAGGCGCGGCAGCGGTGTTCGCGTCGGCGGCGCAATGCGAACCGGGAGGACAGGAGCAGCTGAACGCGGAGTTGTATCGTCTGCTGTTCAGCGGGGAATCGATTACCGTAGGCGAGGCGGCGGCGCGAGCCAAACAGGCAGTCGGGGATATCGACGTGCGTCGTTCCTGGATACTGTTTGGCGATCCGGCGATGCGTCTCAGGTAGAAACGCGTTGTTCTTTGCTTACTGGCGGGCTGGGGTTCGGTTGTCACGCGAACCTCAGCCCGTTTTCTTTAGCGATCAGGTATGGAACTGACTAATACCCCGGCAACTAAACGTCCCGGCCGCGTCCTTGCGGAGTTTCTTGCGGCAAGCTGGCGACCAGTCCCTCCCGATCCGGTGATCACCGAGCAAGAGTTAAAGCTGATCGCGCCGCTGCTGTTGAAGTCCGGCACAGCCGCGCTTGGGTGGCGGCTAATCCGGAACAGTAGCCTTAATGAGAGTCCGGAGGGTCTCGAACTCAAAACCGCGTATCAACTTCATTCCCTCCAGAGCGCAATTCACAAGGCTGAAATTGAAGAAGTAATTGCTCTGCTGAACGCTGCCGGAGTCGAACCGGTGCTTGTAAAAGGGTGGGCGGTTGCGCGTTTGTATCCCGAGGAGGGCCTCCGGCCTTATGGTGACATAGACCTCTGCTTTTTGCCTGATGAGTATCAGAAGGCGTCATCGTTGCTCAGCAGTCCGGATGCAAGGAAGTACGGCGTTGACGTACACGAAGGTTTCAGCAAGCTCGACCGTTTGAGCATTGACGAACTTATGTCTCGAACGGAGCTTATCCGGCTCGGTGCGGCGAAGTTTCGTGTGCTGGGGTATGAGGATCAGCTTCGCATTTTCTGTACTCACCTTTTGCGGCACAGTGCGTGGCGTCCGCTATGGCTCTGCGATATCGGCATGGCTGTAGAATCACGGCCGGCGACGTTTGACTGGGAACGGTGTCTTGGAACCGACAAGCGTGAATCGGACTGGGTTTTATGCGCGATCGGGCTCGCGCACTTGTTGCTTGATGCCAGAGTCGATGACACTCCGGCGGCGCGACGAGCGGAGAACCTGCCGCAGTGGTTTATACGCGGAGTTATGAGGAACTGGGATGCGCCCTTTCCGGATAATTACCCTCCGTTGTCATATGTACCGCCGATGTCAACTTACTTACGGCGCCCGAGAGGAGTGCTGAAAGCGCTTCGAAAGCGTTGGCCCGATCCAATCGAAGCGACGATCAGGTTGAGAGGACCATTCAACGAAATGCCGAGGATGCCGTTTCAACTCGGAAATGCACTGTGGAGAATCGTAAGGTTCATAACACGCACCCAGTGATGAGCGAGAATCCGCTCGCGCTTTTGCTTGACTTCAAAACCTAACCCGCATAGATTAGCCGCTGCCCTGCTCGGCGTTTAGCCGCCATGCTTGTCAGGGCAATTAGACTCGATCCCGTTTTGCTGAAGTCGGTTCTATCTTGAATTAGCAATCAATCGGCGGAGACGCTAAGGGCGGACGCACGCTTCCAGTGTGTACCTGTCGGCGTTACTGCTGCACAAAGAACTCACCTGGTCCAGCCGGTGGACGGAGACTGATATGGATACTTCAAAGAACTTTATGATGAATCGGATAGCTCGGCGGCTGAGCGCCGTTGGAGTGATCGTGGTTCTCTTCTCCGCAATCTTTTATGCCGTAGTGCACGGCCAGGACGTGATCCAACCAGCCACCGCGCGTATTGATGGGACGGCGACCAAGGGTGAGACGAATGGTCCGCCCGCGGACAAAGGCGTCGGAAAGGGCGCTCCGCCTTCTGGCAAGCCGGTACCGGCGGCCCCGCAGGTCGCGAGCAACTATGTGTTCACAACGGCGACAAACGGATCATTGACCGACATGAGCAGCGGCACGACGCAGCTGCTCGCCGCTAATATAGACGACACGGCGTCGGCGCTAACGAATATTGGATTCGACTTCTTTTTTCAGGGCGCGAGATTCACCCAGTTTTCAATCAATGACAACGGCGTCTTGCGGCTCGGCGCAACGGCGCAAACAAGCACTCCTTATAAGCCTCTCGCGCAGGCCGGCATCCCGCTTATCACCGCCTACGGCGCGGACCAGCGCACGCACGCTGGAGACGGTAAGGTCCATTTCAAAGTAATCGGCTCCGCGCCAACGCGGACGCTGGTTGTCGAGTGGCTCAACAATCAGTCCGACTTCAATACCGGCGGAACGGCGGACCTCACTTATCAGGTCAGGTTATCGGAGACCACAGGGGTTATAGAGTTTGCGTACGGCAGCATGACGATGGGCGCGCTTGGAGCGGCCGACATCAACTCCAGAGATCCGAACATCGGTTTCTCTTCAAGCAACATTGCGGGAACAGTCGGATCAGTGACCGCTGCCCAGGGCGGCGCGCCGGCGCCCACTTTCAACGGCGCGTCGGCAACGCCGGTTGCCAACCTCTATACCGCAGGGGCGATAACCGTGCTGACCTCAGCGACGGACGGCTCAAGGAGAACGTTTACCTTCACGCCTCCGACGCCTACAGCTCCAACAGTATTGAACTTCACTGGCGTCACCCAGGTGGCAATGACGCTTAACTGGACAGACTCGCCGAATGAGATTTTGTACGCAGTCTACCGCTCAACGGACAATGTCAATTTTACCTTTGACGGTACGGCGGCTCAGAATGCCACCTCATACGCCGCCAGCGGCCTGAGTCCAAGCATAACTTATTTCTGGCGGGTATTCGGCGTTTCAGAGGGAGCGCT
>DASRIZ010000250.1:0-5857 GCA_035649735.1 Blastocatellia bacterium
AAGTTTGCGACGTTGGCGCACGCGATCAACAACAGCAAGCCCACCGCGCCGAAGAGCAATTGCAAGGTACGCTCCATCTGGCCGCTGGCCTGGGTGATGTCCAGATAGTTGGTCAATTTGGTGGTGAACTCTTCTTTCGGAATCCTGGCCGCCGGGTTTTTGGCGACTTCCTGGTGCAGCGCGTGCAGTTGCCCTTCAGCCGTCGTCGTCGTCACGCCCGGTTTCAAGCGCACGATGGGAAAGACCATCTGCGCGTCGCGGGCGACAGTGCCCATCGGCAGCCAGAGGCCGTTGTCCGTCCACCACCCGAAGCGCGGCGGCATCACGCCTATGATCGTATAGACCTCATTGTTCAACCGCAGCGTCTTGCCCACCGCGTTGGGATCGCCGTTAAACAACTTCTGCCACCGCAGAAAGCTCAGCACCGTAACCAGTTCCGGCTCACCATTTGCGCGAATGTCTGAAGGCTGGATCGTGCGCCCGACGATCGGCGGGACGCCCAAAAACTGAAACGCATTGCTCGACACCCGAATGCCGCCGAAGACTTCGGGGGCGTGTTCGCCCGTCAACAGCACGGTCTCAGGGCTGGTCGCCATCACCTCAGCAAAGACAGGCAGGTTCGCCATCTCCTGATAAGCCGTCAGCGGGTAAGGCCGCATCGTCTGCGTCGCTTTGACGCTGACCAAACCGGGCGTCCAGATTTCGTGCGACCGCGCATAAGGGTAAGGGCTGATCAACACGCCATAGATCACGCTGAACAATGCTGTCGTCGCGCCAATGCCCAACGCCAGCGTAAGTACGGCGACCGAGGTCAAACCTTTGTGCTTGAGCAGCATTCGAACGCCGAAACGCAAGTCATGAATCATTGCGTCCTCCCAGCGGTATGACTGCATCCACAGCGCATCCCAAAATGCGCTCGTGCTGCGCCACAGCAAGTTAAATTTGTGAGACCAATCGAGCAGGTCCCAATCAGCGAGCAGCGCTTCGCACGCAACTCGACTTCCCACTCCTGCCGCCAATCGACGCGCAGACGCCGCGGCACAATCACGCCGATCAGACGGATCAACCAGAGCCAGAAACGGAACCGAGTTGTTTGCCTTAGCTCCAGCATGGATTGTCACTCGTGCCGCAACGAAGTCAGCGGATCAACCTGCGTTGCTCGCCGAGCAGGCAGATAGCAGGCCAGCAGCGCCACGATCGGCAACAGCAGCCCGACTGCCGCAAACGTCGCGGGGTCAGACGTGCCTACACCGAAGAGCAGCTTCTCCATCAACCTCGTCAGCACGAACGCTCCGACGAGGCCAATCACTACGCCTGTAAGCGCCGGCTTCATCCCCTGCGCGATGACCAGTCGCAGCACATCCCTTGTCTGGGCGCCCAGTGCCATTCGAATACCGATCTCATGCGTGCGTTGGATGACCGAGTAGGACAACACCCCGTAGATACCCACCGCCGCAAGAACCAGCGCGGCGGCGGCAAAGATTCCGAGCAGTGTGGTGTTGAAGCGCTGCTGCACGGTGACCGTCTCCAGAATCTGCTCCATCGTCTGAACGTCGGTAACCGGTATGTTCCGATCGAGCGCCCAAACCTCTCTCCGAATAGCGTTCACAAGATTCTGTGGCTCCGCTGCGGTGCGCACGGCGAGAGTCATCTCTCGCTTGTCACCCATACCGGCGACGGCGGATGTCCGCTGGCGCAGCGGCACAAAGACCTCCTGCTTCGCGGGGTTGGTCAGGCTGCTATTCTTCGCATCAACCACTACCCCAACAACGGTGAGCATAACTGTCTTCCCTCGGGCCGGCGGCGCAGCATCGAGTAACCTTAGGCGCCTCCCAACTGGATCTTCATTGGGCCAATTGGCGCGAGCCACTGTCTCATTCACCACAGCCACAGGAGTCGTCTGATCTTGGTCTGAATCCTCAATGAAACGACCCTTCACCAGCCGCAAACCCAGCGTCCGAAAATAGCCGGGGGTCACGACGCGGAATTCAGACACATTGCTTTCACTTTCGACAGGTAGCTGCCCTTCGGTCTGCATCATCGTAGCCGGATTGCGGTTGCCGATGGGCAATCCGCTCGCCGCCGCCGCCTCGTCGACGCCAGGCAGCGACCGGACTCGCTCGAGCAGCCTGTCGTAAAACGCTGAGACTTGCAGCTCGTTGGCATAGGCGGATGCCGGCGGAAACAGCCGCATGGTCAATAAGCGCTCAGTCCTGAACCCGGTGTCGACTTGCTGCAGTTGCCAGAAACTTCTGATTAGCAACCCAGCGCCGGTGAGAAGTACCAGGGAAAGCGCCACCTCAACTACGACCAACGAATTGCGCAGCCGACTGCGGCCTCCGGGAGAGGCCGATGTGCGCCCTCCTTCTTTGAGTGCCGTGTGCAGATCGAGTTTGACTGCTTGAAAGGCAGGGGCCAGGCCGAAGACCACGCTGGTGACCAGCGACATCACAACCGTAAATCCGAGCGCCCAGGGGTCCAGCGCAATCTCCTGCACGCGTGGAAGCTTTTCAGCGCCGAGCGCAGGCAAGAATCTTAAGCTCAGCGAAGCCAGAAACAGCCCGCATCCGCCTCCGATGATGCCCAACAACAAACTTTCTGCCAGGAGTTGCCTGACGATGCGGCCCCTTCCAGCGCCCAGGGCAGAGCGAATAGCAATCTCCGAGGCTCGAACTTCGCTGCGAGCGAGGAGGAGGTTGGCGACGTTAGCGCAAGCAATCATCAGCACGAAGGCGACGGCCGCAAGCAACACCCAGAGCGCCTGCCGCAGGTCGCCGACGATCTCCTGTTCAAGAGGCCTGATGATGGTCTCTTTTGACCACTCCGCCGGAGCGCCTTGCGGATAGTCTTTTCTAACACCAGCCATGACCGCGCGCGTTTCGGCCTGCGCTTGCTCGATCGTTTGGCCCTCACGCAAACGCGCAACAACCTTCAGCCAGTGGCTGCAACAAGGACTGGCTGCATAATAACCCGCAGGCACCCATAACTCGATGGCCTGTGGGGACTGTAATTCCAGCGGGGATTTGAAGCCCTCCGGCAACACGCCGATGATGGCGTAACTTCGTCCATCGAGAGTTATCGACTGACCGACCGCGCCGGAATCGGCTGCTAACTTCCGCCGCCAGAAGTCGTGACTGACAATAACAACATCCGCCTGGCCGTTCGGTTCTTCTGCAAGGTCGAAGGTGCGGCCCAGAGCCATCGTCACGCCGAGCGCCGCAAAGAGATCGCCCGAGGCCTTCGCGGATGAAACTCGTTCGGCCTCTCCAATACCGGTCAGCGTTAACGTCGTTGCGGCGTAGGCTGCCACGCGTTCAATTGTTCGGGCGTGATCGCGCAGTCGTAAGAACTCGGCCTCCATCAAGGGCATCTCGGGATAGACTCCCGAGGTCGAGTTATAGAAAAAGACCAGCCGGTCTGGGTCGGAGTAAGGCAAGGGCTTCAGCAGCACCGCATTCACGACGCTGAAGATTGCGGTGTTCGCGCCAATTCCCAGCGCCAGCGTGAGGGCCGCGACAAAAGTAAAGCCCGGCTGCTTGAGCAGCATTCGTACACCGAAGCGTAGGTCCTGGATCATAGCGTCCTCCCAACGATAGGTTTGCAGCCAGAGCGCATCCCAAAATGCGCTGGTGCTTCGCCAAAGGAGATCAAGCTTGTTCCGCCAATCAAGCCGGTCCCACTCCGCTAACTGCGATTCCCGATGGTGCAACTCGGCTTCCCATTCTTGCCGCCAATCCGCGCGCAACCGCCGAGGCACGATTACGCCGATCAAGCGAATCAGGAAGAGCCAAAAACGAAGGCGTGTTGAGCCATTCGAATCGCGCATATGCTTCATTGCGAATCGGCAATCGTCAATCCATTCACTCGTGTCTCAGCGCGACCAACGGGTCTACCTTCGTCACGCGCCTCTCCTTGAAAGATTAAAGAGCCGGGCTCATTCCTCGCGCAAAACCTTCATCGGATCCATCATCGTCACGTTATCCAACGGCGCCGACTCGCAAGCGCGCTAGTTTAGATCCTCGTGGTCCTCGGCATACTCCGAATAGACAATCGGATAGTTTTTGGTTTGTATCATCCCCCGTTGTCACTCATTGGCGCCCTAGCGCGATTATCGGGTCTGCTCACGTCGCTCGCTGCGCTCACCAGCCAATGATTGAGCCACTACCGCTTTTTGATCTGTTCCGCAGCCATTCTTTTCGCCACCTCCAGCGCGTCACTGGCGGGAACCTTGATGTCGGGATCGACTCCCGTTCCTTCCCAGTTAGTCTTGCTGATAGGGTTGATCGCGCGCGCAAACGGGACGCCGATGCTGAAGTGCTCGTCTATGCGATGGCCGGAAACCGGATGCGCTCCTCCGCCGGTTGTCTCGCCGATAATCGTGGCCCGCTTCAGGTTCTTGAGGTTATAGGTAAACTCTTCTGCGCCGGAAAATGTCCGCTTGGAAGTCAGCACGAAGACCGGCTGTTTGGCGAGCCGCGCGCCCGGCACATCCTTAGTCCAAAACTCTGTGGTCTTGTCCTCTTTGCGATTGTACAAGTCGTTCAAGTGCGTCCGCTCAGCAAAGAGATATGAGCAGATGTAGGCAACCATCTCAGGACTGCCGCCGCCGTTACTGCGCAGATCAATGATCAGGGCGTCCACATTGGCCAGAAAGTTCATTGCGGTGGTGACAGTCGGCCCGCATAACTCTGGGGCTGCGAACCCGTTAAATTTCAGGTAACCGATGTTTGATGGCAACCACTCCACCTTTTCGAAGGCGCAATTGTTGCGCCGCAGCACCTGTGCGCGCCTTTGCTCCAGGGTTGAGGGGTCCGGCGGGGGATTCGGTCCAGGCTCCCTATTCGGTATCACCTGCGCTGAAAAGTTCACGCCCAAATGCTTATCGTTGCTGACTGCCCGCAGGTCTTCGGTGAGTTTGATCGCAAAGTCGTCGCCGTCGGTGATCGCGTCGTAGCTGCCGCTCTTCAGCCGCGCTTGCACAGCCTCGGCCATCTTCTTCGCGGTTTCCGGAAACACGTAAAATTCGTTGAGTTTCGCCACCGCCCCGGCAATCACGCGCGCGCGGGTGGCAGCGTCTATCTTCATACTCATATCCGCCGCAGTCATGCCACGCGGGATCGCGCGCAGACTGAAGCGGACAACCACCGCCGGATCGGCATCCTTCACTTCCATCTTCCCCACCGCGTTGGTCGGGCCGGTCTTCTCTTTGACTTGGAATTCAACTCGCAGCCGGTCGCTGTTGGCGATCCTGACCAGTTCGAATCCGCCGGTTTGGTTGCGGAAGTCGAGTTCAGAATCCACTGACTTCGTCGGCTCATATTTCGTGAGATAGGCTTCGAGCCGTCCCCGGTCGCCGCTATTGAAGGCATCGAGCCAGGCTTGCAAGGTGCGGCCCGCAGGCGTGTCGGGCATCGTAGGCGTCTGAGTCGCTAGAGAGAATGTCAGGCAGAACAGCGCCAAGAGTAAAGTTGCGAGTGAAGCTTTGAACAAGTGTTTCATATTGATTACCTCAAGGTGCTATACCGGTAACGTCTGCAACAGCACGGCATCTACCACACTGAATAACGCCGTGTTTGCTCCCATGCCCAGCGCCAGTGAAAGCACGGCAACAAGCGTAAAGCCTTTATGCTTGAGCAGCATTCGCATACCAAACCGCAGGTCTTGAATCATCGCGTCCTCCCATCGGCTGGTTCAGACATTCACGCCTCCCGTCAGTCGTGACGAAGCGCATCCATCGGATCAACTTTGGTTGCCCGGCGCGCGGGGATGAAACAGGCCGCCGCGGCGACTACGCTGAGCAGCACCGCCACACCCGCGAAAGAGAGCGGGTCGGTGTTGGTCACCTGGAACAGATTCA
>DASRIZ010000251.1:0-5157 GCA_035649735.1 Blastocatellia bacterium
GGCCCCGGGCCGTGGCATCTTCGGAATTCCGAAAATGCCACGGTGGTATTGCGTTGCGAACTCCGCTGATTTGCCTGGTCGCAAGGCCCTCCGGTGACGATGTTCATCGTGGCGCCGCAGGCACAGCTCATATCGCCCACGGCCTTCTTTGGTAGCCTTGAGCGGAGGAATGCTGGCCGCCCGGGCATCAACGAACAAATCGAACGACAAAACGTTGCCGGCGCTTCGGTGCCGCTGGGGCCGGTGCCGATGCCGGTTGACCCATCGGGGCGTTTGAGTTTGGCGGTGGCTGAGACGTTACTGAGCGTCACGCACAGCGATTGCGGCGGCGGGACGGTCCACTTCACCGTGACCGTGTCTTTCTGAGTTCCAGAGCCCCTGGGTGCAGCTTAATCCGTAATGGTTATCGGGTTCGGAAAGCACCAAGCCTTATTTCGTGGGGGAGCAACTACTCACCGGACCGATGGTTAGTGCCGGAACACCGATTCGTTTCAGCTGACTAGCGACGTCGTTCTGATCAGCAACTTCAGATGAGCGAAGCGCCGCTTCTTGTTTACAAAAACTGAGGCCTAATAGAAAAAGCTCCTCTTGGCGTTGGCCTTAAGGGATTCCGGAATGCTCGCAGCCAGAGCCATGACTTTCACCTCAAAAGAGACGACGTTTCCGGAGTCGCCCGAAATTTGCAGCGTGGCGGTCCCGTTTCCGTCGTGCTGTCCGGTATCAGTGGAGCCATCTGAGCGCGCCAGCCTTGCGCTGGCGACCACATTACTAATCCTCAAACATTGTGACTGTGGTTGGGCCACCGTCCAATTCACGGTGACAGTGTCTTTCTGGCGGCCCGATCCCTGAGCGTAACTAATGCTGGTGATGGTCACGCTCGGAAAGCATTGAGCCAGATTTGCGGTACCGCCAAAGGCTTGCTGGCCAGGTGCGAGCGATGGCAACCCAGTTCCGGTGACCCGCGCGAGGGTCATCGAATTCAACGTCACCGTCACATCGATCTTTGCCTCGACCTCGACGGGATCCATTTCCAGCACACCACGGGGAACTTTTACTTCGACCGAAATGTTACCGGTGGTTGAATCAGTGAAGGTTTTAGAGCCAGTGTCCGTTTTGCCCCCGCGACGGGTTACGTGGAGCGACACGTTGAATGCCGCCGAGAAAAGGCTCTGAGGAAGTCCCAGGCCCTGGATGGAGGGAACGCTTCCGAGACAAGCCGTTCCTGAAGTGGGATTGAAGATAAACTCCACCCTGAATAGATCATTGGCGGCCGACCTTCCGAGGTACTTGACATCGTTAATAAAGAGATTGACGTCACAGGAAACCGTCGGGCTCGGGAATTGGCAAGCCGTCAAATTAGACTCTGGGTTTACGGATTCTTCCGGGGTCACATTCCGGCTGAAACCAAACGGAGTCGTGAGCGAAAGCATGATGAGCGCAATGGTTAGCAAGCTGGAATGGTTAAGCATCTTGGTCTTCCTTGTCATGGATTGCAGAGTCGAGGCATCTCACCCCTAAAATCCAGGTTAGAACACGCCGGTACTGGTTACGTGACGTTCACGCTTATCTTTGCCTCATGACCAATCGGTAGAACCAGCAGAGCAAGAGCAAAGATCAGCGTCGCCGCGTCACGATGGAGCGGATTGTGCGCTTTGAGCTATTCTGATTCGTCATGGCCGACCTGATGAGGATTGGAATGTTCATGAAGAAAGCGTCGTGGCACTTTCTCAACCTTGAAAATGCCACGAGCCCAACTAGAAACTTCCACCAGAAACGGGAGGGCTTTCGCAAGCTTTCCGTTGATGCGCAGGTTGAACCTAGATAGCAGCACCAGAGCACGTCGCCCCGCCCTGGCATGCACATATTCTCGTATTCTGGTGTGCTTTGTCTTCCGCTCCGCCCATGCGCCAGACGATTCCAACCTGAATATTTGAGAGCATGCACTGCAAGCCATTCCTGAAGAACGGGGCCGCGGCATGATGTGCTCGAACAATCACCGCTTCACTGTCAGGCGAAAAGGTTCGGCTGGCTGTCTTTCGACGAAGATTCTCGAGCGGCGTGCTGATATCAGCGCCGTAGCTGGTTAGGCCATTAGACGAATCTTCCAGCAGCTTCTTAAAACTGTTCTGCTGAAAGTACGACTTGTCGCGGGCGTCTGTAATGCGCGTGAGTATGTTTGCATCCAGATCGTCAAACTCGTTGGCGGCCTTAAGCTTTCTGACAATTTCACGAACGGCGTTTTGCACTTCCGACAGCCGGCGCTTGAGGTCTTCCGAACGGTTCTGAACGTCATCCAAATCGCTACTTACCAGCCTCGCCCGTTTTCCCAGGGCCTGTGTCTGTTTGTCGTAAGCAACCAGGTCGTCGGCGTATTTGGCAATGATCCGCTGTTCGTTTCCAAGGTCTGCCCCCGTGACAATTGGGGACAATCGGCTCCCGGCCGCCGTGCGCGGGTACGGAACCAGGGTCATTGCGAAGACCGCAATGAGTGCTGCCAATTTCAAGTGACTGAATCGTGATTTAATCATGGTGTTTCTCCTTATCGCTTTCGGTTGAACCAATTTCGGTTGCGCCCTCTCAGCGAGCGCCAACGTAGATCGTCCCGATTGAACTACGTCTCGTTTGTAATGAGCCCGCCAACGTCAGTGGCAGGCCGACATTGAGCTACTGCGTCGCACCGCCGCCACATGGAGACCCGGTGCAAAGACCGCCCGAGCCTGGCTTGCACGCGCAACTTATGGCGTCACAGGTCGCTGGGCTGTTAGAAATGTTGCCGCCATTTCTCTCAATGAGTTTCAGTCGCACCTGGCCAAGACGACAGGCGAGACCCAAGCCAAACATCGGAGTCGGAGGGTGGTACGCGGCCATGACAAGGGTCCCGGAACCTTCCGCATAGCTAGTAGTTCGCGCAACTCTTTTACGCAGGCCGTCAAGAGGTAGACTGATCTCATCCCTCTGGCTGGAAAGATTCGAGGCCGCATATTCCAAATCTCCTTTAAAGCTGCTCTCCTGGAAGAATGAGCGCCGGTTAGCATCAGTAACACGCGCTAATAACTTCGAGTCGAGATCATCAAACTCATTTGCGGCCTTAAGCTTTCTGATGACTTCGCGAACGGCGTTCTGCACATCTGACAGACGGTTCTTGAGATCGTCTGACTTTCGCTGTAACGGCTCGATGTCCGCAGTTCGCAGCACCTGCCTTCTGCTGGCCTGGTGGCATTCGATTTGGTAAGAGAACAAATCGTCGAGGTATTTTCCAATGACCCGCTCTTCATTTGAAGTGTCTACACCAAACGCCGCGCTGTCTGACGCCGATGGCGGGGTCGTTGCCGTTGTCGATCGCAGCGATGCGACAACTGCTACCGCTAATAGACCGGCAATTACTGCCAATTTCAATCTCGTGGCCTTCATCATCTTTTCTCCTTATGTAAGTTGTTGCATTGCGTGGCTCCGCTGACTGCTCGCCTGCGGTCCTCTTGTTCGAGTGGGCGCACTCTATCGACAAAAGAGAGAGGCTGCCGTGTCATTTCCAGAATTCCGAAAATGCCACGGTGGCGGAAGTCGTTTTTGGGGATGATGGAATACTTAGCAAGGGCAGATACTTGCGGGGGCTTTGCTGCAAAAGTCGGCGAAGCGACGAATGAAAATAGCCCACTGATTCTCGGTGGGATCGCGCGACGTAGTTAGGAGTCAGTCCGTGAAGCGGACGGCAGAATTAAAGTCTTTTGGCAATTACGTCCTTCAGACGTCCGCTTCACGGACTCTGGTTCAAATCGCTGCTTCACCCGGTCCGCTTCGCGGACGGGGAAAATGACTTTTGCAGCAAAACCACTTGCGGGCATTGACTCTGGCGCAGATACTAGCCGCGCCCTGGACTTAACTCTGACAGCTGCTCCGCAGCTCGTTGAAGTTCATGGCTAAGGTCGACCGGCTCCAATTAGATCGGTAAGGACGGCGTCCGGTGGTCTTCACTGCGCTACAGATTTTTCAAATGGTTTTTTTGGGCAAAGCCGGTATTTGACGACAGAGAATCGCGAACCTATGGTCACAGTCTCGCCAGAAGAATTACCGAATCGCGCGTTTCAGTTGGCCTACTTTCTGCACCGCGAGCGGAAGATCGCGCTGGAGATTGCCACGCTCGCGCTTAACAAGCTGCAGCTGGCTGCAACCGCCCAGGGCAAGCGTCTCTATTACCGTTTGACCGGACGTGCGGATACCCGCAAAGCTCGCAGTAAGGTTTCGCTGGGCGAACCGCACTTATTGCAGCGCCTGGTCTATGTTGAGTCCGAGCAATACGAACGTTTGAAAGAGGCCGCCGCAGTGGCTGCTCAGGCCAACGGTGCAATCCCGGTACGCCAGAGCGATCTCGTAGTCTTCTTCATCAAGCACCTCGTGCGCATCACCACGCGCCGCAATTCGTTCTATGTAACGTTGGGTCTTAGTCGCCTGCTTTACAACTACACGACGGCAGAGACGATGGAGCTATACAACCTGGTGATACAGGATCCCGACCGGGTTCACGATGACTATTACTATCGATCGCGAAAGGGACTATTGCTGAAGGAATTGAAAGACCGTTTCGGCGAACTGGTCGAAGTCGCAAAAGGCGTACGCGGCGAGCAACGCTGGCGTCCCGCTGAAGATAGTTCCCGGCATGCTTCTCTGGCCCGCGAGTGTCTGCACTGGTTCACGCCGTGGGAGACGCCCTGCACCGTGCCCGCGACGCTTGATCCTCTGAATGACACGATCGACCAACTCAGCTTTAAAGGTCGTCACCCTGACGAAGAACACGAGGTCGAAGTGAATCGCATACACGCCGCCTTACATCCCGAATGCTTTGACCGTCTGGCCGCGGCCAATCGTCTGACGCGCCCGGAAGAAAAGCTGGAGCTACCGCACTTTTTTCTGGCAGATGGCACCGATGATGACGGCGACAGTTCGCGAACACCGCCAAATCTCTCCGCGGACGAACTGCGCATCATCAACGATCTGCTGGCCCAGGAAGCGCTGCGGCGCAAAGCCGCGTCAGCCGGTTTTCTGCGGGTGATGGTTGATGGAATTCAACTAGCGCAGATAAATACTCAGGCATCAGCTGTGGCCCGGTTCGAGGTGAACGATCAAGCGGAAGTTATCGAGGTCTACAGCTCAGATCAAAAG
>DASRIZ010000252.1:0-17108 GCA_035649735.1 Blastocatellia bacterium
TAACAAGAAATCAGCGAGCCGTTCGAGCAGGTCCTCAAGACTCAGCGATTCCCAGTCTACGCCGTTCCATTTTGTATATTTGGTGAAGGGCATGAGTAAAACGTGAAAAAAAACGCGATCCTTGATGCGTGATGCGTGACGCGTGAAACGTGATGCGTGACAAGTGAAAACAGTGGTGTCTACGCGTCGATTTGTAGACCGGATTTCTCCAACGCATCACGCATCACGCATCACGTTTCACTCTCTTCGATCTCGGTGATGTCTCCAGCCGTGAACAGATACGTTCGCAGCGATTTATCGAACCCGCTGTCGCGCCGCCGAATCCACTCGAGCAACATTGATGCGTGTTCCTTCTCTTCGTCTCTGTTGTGCTCCAGCACCTTTTTCAACTCTTGATCTTCGGTAACATCCACTCGCTGTCCATACCAGTCAATCGCTTCCAACTCTTCCATTAGCGACTGAATCGCGCGGGCCATATCCTGCGTCGCCGGTTTCAACTTCTCGTATGGTGCGTGCCATGCAATGGGCATTGTTGACTCCTTTATTCTTTGACTATTTATCGTCGCCGCACTACTGCAGAATGCTCAATTTATTTTTCGAGATCGGCTAAAACTCTCGTAGCCCTTGTCCCGAGTTTCCTGTTTAGCGGCAGCGTATCCGCGCTCTTCGCTCCGGCTGATCTTCTTGTGTGCGTGGAGACCTTCAAGAATTAACTCGCACACTGAAACCAGCATTGGCGAATCTGCTTTTTCTGCCAGCCCCGAATGCGCAGCCACGGCGATCAAGCCGCTTATTCGGCGGTAATTCCTGAGACACGACTCGGCGCTGTCGGTGTCGCTGATTCGAACCGACCCGCCGTCGTCGAACCAGCTAATTACTTCCGAGCAATCTATGTGCTCAAAATAGGCTTCAAATGTTTTCCCGATTGCATTTCTAACAAGATCGCGGGCTACCGCATTTGCACCACGCTGCTCGCCTTCGTACTCTAGTTCGAGCTTGCCGGTGATCGAAGGCAGCGCAGCATAAATATCACAAATACGCGGGATAATTGCAGGCTCGCCGGTTACAAGCTTGCGACGTTCCGCGTTTGAAATTACGTTTTCAATCGTTGAAATCGGCAGCCGCTGGCTAACGCCTGAGCGCTTGTCGACCCTCTGGTCTGTACGCGCCTCGAACGCTATCTGCTCGACCGCTCGCAAAATAAACTCAGGAACATCGAGCTGTTGGCCCTGCCGGCTCAGCCACGCCTCTTGCCGAGTAATCTCGACTCCCTCCTCTACGGTAGCGGGATAGTGAGTGTTGATCTCCGAACCGATGCGGTCCTTAAGCGGCGTGATTATCTTGCCGCGCGCGGTATAGTCTTCCGGGTTCGCCGAAAACACCAACATTACATCGAGCGGCATTCGAATAGGATAGCCCTTTATCTGAACGTCTCCTTCCTGCATGATGTTGAACAATCCAACCTGAACTTTGCTCGCCAAGTCAGGCAGTTCGTTGATGGCGAAAACGCCCCGGTTAGCGCGCGGCAGCAATCCGTAGTGGATCGTCAACTCGTCTGACAGTAGATGTCCCCCGCGAGCCGCCTTTATCGGGTCGAGATCCCCAATCAGATCAGCAATGGTCACATCGGGCGTCGCCAGCTTTTCGACATAGCGTCTGTCGCGCGGGACAAACGTCACCGGAGTTTGGTCTCCACGCTCCTCAATCATCACCCGGCAAGCCTTGCAAATGGGCGCATAAGGATTGTCATTGATCTCACAGCCCTCGATCGCCGGCGTTCGCTCGTCAAGCAATCCCACCAGCTCCCTCAGGATTCGGCTCTTGGCTTGTCCACGCAGCCCTAACAGTATGAAGTTGTGACGCGATAGCAGAGCATTAACGATCTGAGGAACGACCGAATCGTCATAACCCACAATCCCGGGAAGAATAGTCTCCCGCCGATCGAGTTTGACCAAAAGATTCTCTCGAAGTTCGTCTTTGACCGAGCGATGAAGAATCCGCGTTTCGCTAAACTCGCTCGTTTTCAATTCGGCAATAGTTGTTGGAAGGTGCATCAATCCCGACCTCTGGCTTTGGTTGGAAAAACATCCGAGCCAATTAGCTCGTTCGTGAACTTTAGCCCTGCCACTTCTGTCTGTAAACCCCGCGCCCCGTCTCGGGTGCGCAAGGTTTCGTAGTCCCGCCTTCAGGCGGAAATGCCACGGCTCATTTTTCCAGGTGGAAATGACAGACCAAACCGCCGAATCTCAGGGTAGAGACGTAGTGAGACGCCCAGCTTATTTATAGTCTGTGTTCGGCTTAGTCTTTGCCAAAGATCTTCTTGAAGACTCTGAGGAATCCGCCCTTCTTCTTGTCCTTGTCGTCATTCTTTTTCTTATCGTTCGAGTCCTTCTCGGAGCTCTTCGCAATTACAGGAGGATTCTTTGTCTCTTTCTTCAAATCGGCAGGAGGTTGAGGCCTGGCGGTTGTTGTGTCGGATCTCGCGTCATCGCCGCCGGAAGGCGAGACTTCGGATTTATGTGGGACCGGTGCAGCAGGTTCTTTGACTTCTAGGTTCGCAGGTTTCTTATCGAGGCCCTCGGCGTCGAGAGCGGCCGCCTTGGGGTTAGGTGTTGTACCCGGGGCATTTTCATCGACGAGCGACTTATCCTTCTTCTTCACCTCGGGCACTACTGCGTCAGTCGGGACACCCGCCTGGTCAGCGCTAGCGGCTGCTACCGTTGGCGCGCTCTCTGCCGATGCCGGATTGGGAGGAGCCGGAATTGGCTGCGGTTCAGAATTGACGATCGGCGATGATACGCGAGCCCTGGGAAGAAAGAATATGGACGCCGCTGTAATCACCAGCGCGCCGATCAACAACCCAGCTCCGAGCAACGACCACCATTTGTTTCGCTCTTGCGCAGAGCCTTCCCGGGTAAGTCGAGCGCCGTCAAGATCGCAAAAGTTCAACTGATCCGAGAAAGAGTCGTTGCATACGGGACATATCTTCATAGAGGTCTCCCGCTGTCAGTTCTTAAGAAATGTCCGGACGAACTCATTGTACCACCCTGGCAAATGGGGTTCAATCATTGGTTCAGCAAGAGCGCTGTGATTCGTGCAACAGAAATGCACCGATTGACTACACCCTCGGCTGCATCCCTAATCAACTTTACACCGAACCACGCGGCGGAGTCCTTGAACATTGCCTCTCGCGGCCAAAATTTGGCGAACGACTCGGACCACGCCGTGCCCTTCCCGAAACTCGTGAATTTCAGATAACCGGAACGGTGCTTGCAAAAACAGGCGTCGAGGATTGGTGTGATTTCAGGAACGAGCTAAACTGCTACCTGGACCGTAATGAACGAAGTGAGACTCTGGTTCAAGGAGGATCTATGAGAATCAAGAGAGCTACTGCATGGTTCTTACTCGTCTGCATCACTTCCGTTGTGCCGACTGCTGCGACATCGGTGGCCAAGACTGAGACGTTTTCAGCACTGGCGCAGCTTCCCGTCGCGGCCACCACCGCGAACGTCAAGTTATACATAAACGGCTACTCGACCACGCAGGACGCTGAGCGGTTGAATGGGATTCTGGTGAAGAGCGGGCCGGACGCTCTTCTCAAGGCGCTCAGAAAAATGAAATCACTGGGTCGCATCGAAAGGGAAGGCACGGTGGGCTTCTATGACTTCAAGCTGATCACCTCGAAAACCACCCCGACTGGGCGGCACATTTATGCTGTGGCGGACCGGCCAATCGGGTTTCTCGAATCCTACTACAGCACCCGATCAAGAGACTATCCCTTTGGCATCCTTGAATTAGACCTCAAGAGCGGCGACAGCGAAACCGAAAAAGGCGAAGGTACTCTGATCTATGCGGCCAAGGTGCGGGTCATCGCCGGTGAGAAGATTGAGATTGAGAACCTCACATTCGCCCCGATCAGGCTTCTAGGTGTGCGCCGGCTTTAAGTTAAGCACTTTGACGGCGACACAGGCTTGAACTCAGAGACACAAACCTGCACTCAGAAGTCTACGCGACCAGCGCGGATGTAGATCGCGCCGAATCGCGTAGACTTGCAGATAGCGCTGAACGAAACACAGACTAAAGTCAATGCTACGCGTCGTACATCGCTGCAATCAGACAGCCGCGAGCCGTTGCGGTCAGCGGGTCTTCGGCCAGTCGTATCTCTGATATCTCGAGCGGGAACCCATCGCGCTCAAGGGTTTGCCTGAACTTGTCGACGAATCCCTTTGGCTTCGCCGTTCCACCGCTCAGCACGATCGGTATCGCCTTGTCGATCCTCGGCAGGTTCTTTTGCTCGGCTAGCGAACCCCTGAGCGATTCCACCAACGACAGGATTACGTCGTCGTAGTAGATATGGAGCGCGCTTTCGTATTTGTTCTGCGGCGCGCGCGACAGATCGAGGCTCTCTTCCTTGATCAGGCGAATCCGAGTCGGCAACTCTCCGGTCACGTTCCCGACGTTGCGGTCAATGTAGTCGCCGGCTTTGTTCATGCTGAAGGTCATGACCGGAATCGACATAAACGCCAGGGCGACGTTGCACATGCCGCCGCCGCAGCTTATCCCGATGCCGCTGAAGTTTTCCTTTTCCAGCTCGGCAAACACCACCGCGAGCCCCTCGTTAATGCCCTTCGAGTTGTACCCCATCGAATTGAGCAAATCTCGAAGCATCGCCTCGTGATAGACCAGATTCGGCGAACCGTCGCTGCGCAGCGCGCCGGGCACGCTGAACCGCATCGTCTCGCCTTTGTTGGTCTTGCGCACAAGCTGCTGAATGATGGCCTGCATCACCGACATCGAGTACTCCTCGGCAGGATTCAGCGTGCCGCCGTTCATTGGCCGGCGCACTTCGGTGTTGAAGACGTTCGCAAAGCGCGCGGCTTCATTGCCGTAAACCTGTAGAGTAGTGCCCCCGTTCAACTGATAGCTGACCTTATTCTGCTTGAGTATGTTCTCGGTGAACTTTGAGTAAGGTACGGCTATAAACGCGTTTAGTTCAGCTTTGGCTTTTACGCGATCGGCCGCGCCGCTGGCAAGCACCAGGCGGCTGGTTCCCACGTCAAGACCCAGGGCCGCGCCCTCCGCTGGTGTCGACTGGCTATCATTGGCTTCCCTTTCGTGCTTCTTATCCATGTTTCCTCCAACGTTATTTTTATTGATGAGCTTAAGGGGCTCACTGTTAAGGCTCGCGACAGCCCTCCGAGATGCTTTTAGTTTTACTGCTCTGCCTGCGGGAATGGGGATCGGGGAACCCTCAACAACCCCAGGCAAAAACCCTTGCCGTTTCGGCATCAACTGTAACCGCCCGAGACCGCGTATGTGGATCACGCCGTCAGCGCCAAGTTCGCGTTTGATCACGTCCAGCGCGGCTGCGACCCCGCGTGAGGCTTCGCGTCGCGTTAGTTCGCTCCGCTTCAGCGCCTCATCTATAAGATCGGTCTTGTTCATACCTCGGATCGTGAAGAATGAAACGTGATGCGTGAAACGTGATGCGTGATGCGTGATTCGCAAATGATAATGACCTGATCGGATGGAGTCTTCACTCTCACGCATCACGTTTCACGTTTCACTTCTCCAATGCGCGCTGCTTCGAGTAGACGCGCGCAAACACTCGCGACAGCAATTGCCGCTCTTTCTCTACGCTGAGGCTGTTATTCGCAGCCTCGTCCCGCAGCGCCGCGTCAGCCTTCTCCAATCCCGGCCACTTGCCGCCGGCTGCCGCGACATAAGCTTGATCGTATCCGAAACCCAGCCGCGAGATCGCCACCAGCTCGCTGTTGTATTTGTTGCTGAGCCCCAGCGCTTCAAACGGAAACTCTGAAACCCAATCCGTGTGATAACCCATCAGCCGGTTCGACGGGTTCACGCTCACCAGACCATGAGTCACGCAATTGGCATCATCGATTCCGTACTTCGAACGCACCACCGCTGTGAGCACCCGGGCCGCATAGATCTGGGCTTCGTTTATTCCCTCCGCTCCCATTGCCGCACCGCGGCCTTCAAAGCAGATTCCCACGAAACTCGCACTCAGGTTGACATAGACACCCGCACCGTCGCTCCAGACCGAATTGCCGGCGTGATTGGCGGCAAACTCGTCTCGCACGATTCTGTAGGCCCGGCCGAATCTGTCGATCACATAGTTGTAGAGCCTGTTTTCGCGCGCGTATTCAAGCAACGCTCGCGATATGTGCATGAGTGACGAGTTATTGCTGCCGGCGAACGGCAGCAGATCGCTTTCTGAAACGTGATAAACAATCCCGACCGGTTTTGAGAGCGTTTCTCCTTGCCCAGATTGCCCAGCTTGTTCGGTCAGCGCCTGAAGATCGAATCGATAGAAGCTGCGCGCCGATCCATCAATCTCGAATTCCGTCAGCACCCGCGCGCCGTTGCTATAAAACTCGTAGCCCTCGCCTTTTTCGGCAAGCCATACCTTGTCCAGAGTCAGCCCAGCTCCCGACGCGATGGCTGCAACAGCATCGCCGCCATTCGAGCTCGCAGCGCCAGGTTTGTTCCCAGTATCGATGTCCTTAGCCTGAGTGGAAACGGACAAGTTGCTGACGATCCTCGAGACTGCATACACCAGACCGGCTGCCGCGAAGATTGCGCAACCAATACACATCGCGTAGAGCGCGTACCGGATTCGATACAGCAGCGAGGCCAGGCGAATTCCCAGCGGCGCCCGATGATAAAGTGGTAACACTTTTGAAAGCTCTACAATTATCATTGCGCGATCCGGGAGCGATCCGACAAAGGGCAACCGCTTCCACGAGTTCCGCGGTGGCTCGACGTTCAGCGCGCTCTTCAGGAACTTCAATCGCAGCACCGGCGACTCGATGTATCTCGAATACCGGTCGACAAGTCTTGCGTATCTGAGATTCTGCGGCTGAAATCCCTGCATCGCTAAAGAATCCTCAGCTTTTGAATCAGGGCTGGTCGTACTGACACACGATTAGTTGCACGGCGAGTCCGGCGGCACGGGCGCGTGCCTGCGCCTCGCCGGCAAACCTCTGCGCATTCTCTGCGGAATTAAATCTGCCGACGCGGACCCGAAACCATCGACCGCGTCTGGCGATATTGGCAGGTACTACGTATGAGGGTACGCCTGCGCGCTTCAACCTCTCGGCAAATTCGTCTGCACCCTCCTGCGAGGGGAAAGCGGCAGCTTGCAGCGAGAACTGTCCCTGAGCGCTGTTTTCGGTTGTCGTCGCGTCATGAGACACCGTCTCGGGCGGCTGTGACGGGGCTGTTTTGTCGGCCTTTGCAGTCGCCGGCGTCTGTGTCACTGAATCTGAGGATCCGCCCTTCGGTGAGCTTGAGGTCGACACTTTCGTTGTCGTTCCCGTATCGGTTGCGGCCTGACCAGACGGACGATAGATCAGAAAGTAAAACCCCGCCGCAGTAGCCAGGAGCGCTAACGCCACGATCGCTGCCCTCAGTTTCCCGAAAGGTTTCTTTCTGTTCGGAGCCACCAGTACGGGCCATTCGCTATGAGAGTAGTCCCACCCGGTAAGTGATGGATTGGACTGGCTATTGTCGGGTTGAACGACGATGGTCGACGGCTCATCGGTTCGAGCCTCAATAACGTTAGGTTCAACGATTCCTGCTTCAACCTTCGATGATTGTTCGATCACTGTCGATTGGTCGTGATCGTCATCAACAGGAGTGGCTGAATGAACAAATCCTTCGAACAATCTCTCGGGTTGTGGCGAGGAACCGTTAGGTGAAAAGGCGGGTGAGTCAACAATGTGATGATTGTCGACAAGATCCTCGTCTTTATAAAAGTAATTGACCGGATTCGGCTCCTCGAAAGGGATCGGAGACCGCAACTCCGGCTCGCAGGTCGGCAGATCTACCGGAGTCACTTCAAACGATGCGGGCGCGCCGGCGAAGCTCGGTTCGAATGAAAACACATCACTCGGTGTCGGGATGCCCTGAGAAGCAACGACTGCCGGCAACGCAACAGACGGATTTGTACCGCGGAAAGCGACCAGCACCATGTTTTGGCACGCTTCACAAAGTCGCGTGCTCAATACGCGTTCACCGTGATTTGAAAGCGCCTGGCGCCTGCACAAAGGACAAGAGAGATGTGCTGATTCGTACTGCATACAATCCTCGATTTCAAGTTAAGGAGGCGAAAGCCTAGGCCACCCCACCTTTAAACCCGTTCGGGGACAAGTGGCAAAGTACTAAAGCCGGTGAGTTTGGGGCCTTATTCGTCGGGGCAGAAGCTCAAGGCGAGCCGATTATTGCACACGACCCATGCCTTTACAAGAGTTTATTTTTCAAGCAAATCATGCCGTGATTGGGTAACAATTTGGCTCGCGAAACAGGAAAATCATGAAACCCGAGAGACCGGTTTTAACGTTGCGATATACGCTTCGATTTCTTCGCGGTCCTCATCGTCAAGGCTGAGAAACTCGACACCAAGCCCCATTCCCTTTCTGACATAAGCGACGCGCGAGACCGCGATCACCCTGTGTTTGTTGTTGGGCAACTCGAACCGGACCACCATCCTGGTTCCAGTGCGGATGGGTTCTTCGGTGTTTATGAACAGGCCTCCAGTGCTGATGTTGGCCATGTGTTTTCTGACCCGAGAGGGACCGCTGCTGCTGTTGGTGAGCTCAAATTCAACCTGGGCGCTTATAGGGGCACGCTCGAAACGTCTTCGTTCAAGTTGAGCGGAACTTCTCATTTGACTCCTTCTCGCGCCGGTGCCTTGCCTGAGGTGGATTACACTGCGCCTGCTTAGAATCGCTCGCCCGGGGGGCTCGCGCCGCTCCTTAAGGTGCTGCAACGATCGGGCTTTTTGGGAAATTTAACCTTTACACAGGTTGGCTTCGGTTGACAAGGCCGAAGTGGTAGACACGTTGCCGCGAAACAGATTTTTGGGCCTTTAGGGCCATCTCGCAGTCTAAAGATAGCTGGAGAGTGCGTATGTTGACTGAGGTGTGGCCTTATGTGAGAATACCGCTGCTAGCGCAGACAACAACACCCTCAACCAGGAATCCGTTATTGACCATACCGCAACCTAAGCGGAGCGATTATGAGCAGTAGACGTATAGGAAGTTATCAGATCGGCGACTATGTCGGCGGCGGTGGGTTCGGCTCCGTCTTTAAGGCGGAGGACGTAAACACCCCCGGTCGAATCGTCGCCATAAAAGAGCTCCACAAGAAACACACACGCAATCAGGTTATCAAGCAGCGCTTCTTTCAAGAGGCGGTGGCGATGGCCCGGCTCGATCATCCAAACCTGCCGCGCTTGTACACGTTTGGCGAGGACAATGGTTGCTACTACCTGGTGATGGAGTTCATATCGGGTAAACTTCTCAGCGACGAATTGCACGAGAAGGGCCCGATGCCTCCCGACCGCGCCGTAACGGTACTTACCCAGGTTCTCGACGCAGTCAGTTATGCACATCGCAACGGGATTATTCATCGCGATCTGAAGCCCGACAACATTATCCTGGTTGGCGACTCCGCCTCGGTCAGGATCAAAGTCCTCGATTTCGGGATCGCCAGGATGGTTGGAGGCGAAAATCTGACGCTCGCGGGCGAAGGCTTCGGAACGCCGAGCTATATGTCACCCGAACGGATGAGCGGCGCCTCCGGTGATGACCCGCGAATGGATCTTTACGCGGCGGGGATAATCCTGTTCGAAATGCTTGCTGGAAAAGCTCCCTTCGAGTCAAAAGCAACAGATCCGGCGTTGTATTGGGTAGAGATGCGCGACCTTCATTCTCGAGAACCGCTTCCCTCTTTGTCGTCGCTCAACATCCCCGCAGAGGTGGAGCGAGTGGTAACGCGCGCGACTGCGAAACGATTAGAAGATCGGTATCAATCTGCCGACGAAATGCTTGGCGATCTTCGAAGCATCAGCGGCGCAAGCTCTGACGCTCCCACAGTTGTTCTGAGCAGTTCGCAACTCCTTCTGACGACCACACCGGGAGGGGCCGAAGTCTACGTCGACGATGTGCTGCGCGGCACATCGGACGCAATCCGAGGAAAGTTGTCGGTGGACGGATTGACCGCCGGCTTGCACAGCGTGCGCGTCCTTAAGGAAGGATTCAACGAATACCGAATAAACGTCGCGCTTGAAGAAGGGCGTCAAACAAACCTGCAAGTTGCAATCCCGGCTCGAGCGACGGTTGCTATGCCGGCAGCCGAAAGCACGGCTCCTGGTGGACTTGATACATTAAGATTCCAGGGAGCCGACGAGATCAAGACTGCGGTCCTGGTAGTCGAGAGCCTTCCAGCCGGAAGCACGCTATTCGTTGGAACCCAGGCGGTGGCTCACGCCGGTGAGGATGGTCGTGCTACCGTAAGCCTCAAACCCGGCGCGCACGAAATTCGTGCAACAGCACCATCCGGCGCCACTGCAACGCGCGTGGTATCGGTGACCCAACAGGATACCGGCGCGCTTAAGACCCTGTCCCTCCCGCTGGCGCAGGCTACCAGTGCGGGCTCCGTGGCGCCTGGACTGCCTGAACAGTCCAGAAGTGGAAAACAGCTGGCAGCTGCCGCGGTTGTGATTCTGTTGTTGGCCCTCGCCACCGCAGCATATTTCGTTCTGCGAGGACCGGATCGCACTCAAGGAGATCCCGCATCGAATTCAGCTGCTGCAGTAGCAAATCCCGCATCGGTCCCGGAAACTTCGTCGACGACGCCGCCCGCCGGTCAGCCAGGCGCACCCCAGACTGCGGAAGACAAGAAGAAAACAGCCGAGACTCGACAACAGGAGGCCGTGGCCGCTGAAGCACAAAAGAAAGCGACTGAGACCGCCGCAAAAACAGAGACCAAAACCTCACCGCCGGCTCAGCCCGAACCTTTACCCGCGGTACCTACTCCACCGCCCACATCAGGAACTCCAACGCCCGCAGCCGGACGCGACGGATGCGTTCTGGTCACTGTGTTGGACGCCGACGGCCAGCCAGTCAGCGGAGTAAGAGTCGGGTTGGCGGAATCTGAGAGCAACCGATTTGGCGGGCGAACCGGCCAGAAGGGGCACTGGCTGCAGTGCGGTCTGACTCAGGGCACGACCGTTCGCTTAGCTGTCTTTGGACCCCGGGGCGGCATAGTTGACTCTCAGACGGCCGTAGTTGGGCCAAGGACCTTTGTCACGTTCCGCTCTACAAAGAGACTCGACGATAATTCACCCAGACTAGACGGAGCGCCGCCACGCATGCCTGATCGAAAGGGACCTTTCCGGCGCCGGCCTTAGAACAAGAGATGAATGCCGGAAGCTAAGCAGCGTAAGGTCGATCGTCTGCCTGAACATACCAGTCCGTCCGTCTCGAGCCTGACCTCAACGGACCTGCTTCTCCTCCTTATGGCCCTGATCTGGGGCTCGAACTTCACGGCGATCAAGTATTCCCTCGAAGATCTGTTGCCTCTCAGCTTCAACGCGCTTCGATTCACCATTGCCTCGTTAGTGTTGCTAATCGTGGCGCTCATCAGAGGTGAGAGCTTCAAAGTAGCGCCGGGCGACGGGCGACGGTTGTTCCTTTTCGGATTGCTTGGGAACACTTTATACCAGTCTCTGTTCATAACCGGGATGGCTCACACTCGGGCCGGGAATGCGGCTCTTATTCTAGCGACCACACCGTTGTTTACGGCCATCCTGGGGCGCATTCGCAAGCAAGAGTACTTCACGCGGCGAGGCGCGGTTGGATTGGTGCTGGCGTTTGCGGGGATCTTGATAATAGTGGTGAGCGGGCGCGGCGAGGTCTCACTTGGAGAGACAGTCCTTGGTGACAGTCTCCTGCTGATTACTTCATTGTGCTGGTCGCTGTACACCGTCGGATCAAAGCAATTGATGCATACTTACGGTCCGATGAAGGCGACGACGATAATGATGACCAGCGGCACTCCGATTCTACTGTTGGTCTGTGCGCCCTCGCTGCTCAGACAGGACTGGTCGCGAGTGCGGCCCGGGGCATGGGTAGGTCTGGTCTATAGCGGAGTATTTGCTATAGCTCTCGCGTACCTTATCTGGAGTTATGGAGTGCGAAAGATTGGCTCGACTCGGACGGCGATCTACTCAAATATCACTCCTGTTGTAGCCTTACTCGTCGCGTGGCCGGCGCTCGGCGAGACCCCAACTTTGGGACAGCTCGCCGGCGCCGTGGTTATCTTCCTGGGCGTCTATCTTGTGCGTCACGGCATGATCGCGATCGCTCCAGAGGCGGCGATCGATGCGGAACTTGAAGATGCCGCGCTCGGCCCCGGAAAAAACTAACCCTAATCAACAACTACCGAAACGAAAGTCCGACCCGGAATTGAAAGAGATGTGGACTATCGCTGGAGAACACGTGGTCTCGAACTTCGAACCGCAGGCCTACATGATCTTTCATCCAGTAATGAACACCGCCACCGAAGTGTCCGCCGTGGCTGGCGCCGTTCCGAAACGCCGCCGAATAGCCGCCGGTGACAAACGGGACCAGCTTGGAAGACCGGTTAAAGTGGTAGGAGGGTCCCGACGAGAACAGCGCGATTCCATTGCCTCCTGATCGGAACGGAGCCAGATACCCTATCTCGGCACCCATTCCAAACCCGTTGTTTAGCAATCCTTCGCCGCCGCCGCCGACCTGAAAATAGTTAGTTGAAAAATCGCCTGCACTTGCACCGGCACCTGCAAACACATAGCCCCATCCCTTTTTCTCGCCCGAACTCTGAGCCATGGCAACTCCTTGAACAACAGTCAAAAGGATTGCCGCCAATAACATTTTTCGCATCATTGTCTCCCCGATAATTGAATTCTGCTTAAAAGCATTCCCTTCTGTGGAGTGCAACGGGCATTCCATACGATGGTGTGCCGATTTATGCGATAAAAGGCCATCATTTTGGATGACTTGCAGGGGTGGGCGCAGCAGTAATCGTGCGGATGTCGATGGATTGCTGCGGTAGGTGGACGATATTCCCGAGCGGCACTGATTTCCGATTTACATCTCCCATCCGTCGAACTACAATGAGCGCGCTTTTCTACGACTCAATCTCAGTCCAAAGACAAAGAAATGGAAAATCACAAGCCAGAGACGCTTGTCGAACTGCTGAAGCACGCAGTCGCGGCGAGCCCGGACCGCGAGGCATTGCGCTTTAAGCAGGACAAGGTGTGGGTTGGCATAACCGCCCAGCGTCTGCTCGAACGCGTGCGCAATGTTGCGCTGGGGCTTTATAGCCACGGCATCCGCAAAGGCGACCGAATAGCGATTCTGGCAGAGAGCGGGCCCCTCTGGTCGATAACCGACTATGCAGTCTTGTCCAACGGCGCAGTCAACGTGCCAATTTATCCTACGCAAACGCCGCATCAGGTCGAGTACATTCTGCGCGAATCCGAACCCAAGCTTCTGTTTGTATCGACCGCACGCCAGCTGCGAAGGGTTGATGAAGCGCTAAAGAAATTTCCGAATCTGCGGATAGTCCCGTTTCAACCCACGGCAGAAGGCGAGAATCTCATCTCGTTCAATTCGCTTGAAGAAGAAGGAGCGCGCCTGTCAGCCGAGCAGCCGGAATTGTACGAAGCGATCTCATCGGATGTGCTCGCGTCGGACCTCGCCTCCGTCATCTACACGTCGGGCACCACCGGCGAACCGAAGGGAGTGCTCCTCACGCATTCCAATGTAACGTACAATGCTTTGGCCTCCGGCACCTTTTTACAAGTAGAGCCCGGCGGCGTGATGCTCTCGTTTCTTCCCCTTTCGCACATATTCGAACGCATGGTTTTGTACCTTTGCCTGTACCGTGGCGTTCAGATCAACTACGCGACTGGAATCGAGACGGTAGCATCGGACATTCAGGACGTTCACCCAACGCTGATGTCGACGGTGCCGCGTTTGCTCGAGAAGATCTACGCTCGAATGCAGAAAAACGCGGCGGACGGCGGACGGCTGAACAAACGAATCTTTGAATGGTCGCTCGACGTCGCACGGCGGCGCGCACAGTTAACTACGATGGGGAAACCTCTGACGCCGCTATTGGAGCTTCAGTTTGAGATTGCCGATAAGCTTGTTTTCGCGAAGCTACGCGACGCGGTTGGCGGAAAGATCCGCCGAATGGTGTCAGGCGGGGCGGCGCTCCCGTCGGAGCTCGCGCTGGTGTTCACCGGGGCCGGAATTCCGGTGCTTCAAGGTTACGGTTTGACTGAAACCTCCCCGGTGATTGCGGTAAACACGCTGGAGCACAACCGGATCGGATCCGTAGGACGGCTCCTGCCGGGGCTCGAAGCCAAGATCGCCGAAGACGGCGAAATCCTAACGCGGGGTCCTCACGTATTTAATGGCTATTTCAACAAACCGGAGGAAACCGCAGTCGCGTTCACCGACGAAGTCGTAAAAAGCGAGCGATGGTTCAAGACCGGGGACATTGGGCTATTTGATGCTGACGGGTTTTTGTTTATCACCGATCGCAAAAAGGATTTGATCAAGACATCGGGCGGCAAATACGTCGCGCCTCAAATGATCGAAGGAATGCTCACCCAAAGCGAGTTCGTGGAACAGGCGGTCATCGTTGGAGACAAGCGCAAATTTGTTTCGGCTTTGATCGTTCCTGATTTCGAGCGTTTGCGCGCGTGGGGAAAAGATCAAGGCGTTTCAACCACCAACAGGCAGGAGTTGATCGCCGATCGTCGAGTCGTCGATATGATCAAAGCGGATGTGAACCGCTTGACTCGAGAGCTTGCGGATTATGAGAAGGTGAAAAGGATCGGGCTGCTCGCGGAAGAGTTCAGCATTGATGGCGGTGAGTTGACACCTACGCTTAAGGTTAAACGGCGTGTGATTGAAGAGAAGTATGGAGCACTAATCGAATCGCTCTATTCGGGCGGCGAATGAGTGAACGGGAGAAGGGAATTTCAGAAGGAGCACAAGGATCGCGACGCCGCGTGGCTCGAAGTGACAAAACAACTCGATCGTGTGATCGCGAAGTTGAAGTGACCATAGTCCGGACAGACACTTGACTGGCACCCCGTTGCCAAATCTCGCTTTTACCCTCTTCCCGCGACGTGTTAAATTCGCTTCATGGCGCGGATGGTTGTGAGATCCTTCGCAGTTTACCTCGCCCTGGCCCTCGCAGGTAGCGGAGTCTGTGCCCAAAATCAGTTGCCCGCCACAATCGCAGCACAAAAGCAGGAATTCACCTCACAACAAAACCTGAGAATCGTTGCGCTCCTCGAGCAACTGGCCGACCAGGCGCGCTTATCGTCAAACCTCGGCTTTGCTGTGCGCGCGCAATCGCAAGCCGCGAAACTGCTCTGGCCGCAAGAACGTGACCGGGCGCGGGCAATCTATCAACGAGCTTTTCAGTCGCTCGCGGAGAGCGCGAAGCCACGCGAGAACTCCAGCAATAGCGAGGTATCCAAAGCTCCGGTTGGTCCCTCGTCGTCTCCAGCCGAGAAACGTCAACTCCGCACCGAACTGCTAAATCAGGTTGCGGCTCGCGACCCGGAATTTGCCGAAGAGCTCGCGCGCGGCCTCGCCAATTCGAGTGAGAACCCGAAGGGCGATTGCGGCGACAACAGGTTTGATTGCACGTCCGGTGGAAGCACCGCATCGCCGCTCCAGCCTGCGCCCGTCGCGACCAGGTCCCGAGAAGACGCCGAACGCTGCGAGTTGCTGATGAGCGCCGCGCTGCAAATAGTCGAACGGGATCCTCAGCAGGCGATAACCTTTGCCCAAATGAGCGTCGCAATTGGCATCTCACCAAATCTTTCGCGGCTACTTACTTTAATGCGGACGGTTGATTCAGAGCGAGCCGATCTGCTGTTTTCGAACGCGGTGGCGCAGCTGGAGCACTCTGCGCAGGTTGATCTCGCGGATATTAGAACACTCGGCTCCTACGTCGTTTCCGTTGTCAACTCGGGGACGAAACACCCAATGAGCAAGCAGCTCGTCTTACGATTCTTAAACTTTGCTTTCAGTCAAATTGCGGAACAGGAGTCCGTTTCGCAGCGAGTGAACAGGCGAGACGATTCCGCGGCGCTTTACTTTATTGGAAGACAGCTCACCGAGTTGTTCGGACGCTATTTGCCTTATCGGGTAAACGAGCTCCAGCGCTATATCGGCGATCAAAGCGACGCCGGCTACTATGATGAAGTGATTGATCCGGGCGCTTTGAAGGTTAGCGCGCCGGGCGATATTGCCCGCGAAGCGATCGAGTCGGTTGACCTGGCTGAGAGAGATTCGCTTTTTGCTCGAGCGGCACTCGCTTGGCTTTCACAAGCGGAACCAAAGGAAGCGCAAACCACCGCGCTAAAGATCTCGGATGCCGCTACTCGTGACCGCGTGCTGGTACAGATTGTGCGCCGATACTCGTTCGAGAAGCGGATCGACGACGCGCTTGGATTGACTCGCAGGATCACGGATTACACATCGCGGGTTGAATTGTTGGTGTTGCTCAGCAGCGCGGCGCGCGCATCGAAGGACAATGTTCGTGCTGCCGAGATGCTTGATGAGGCGGCGACGCTCTCCCTAAAGGCGCCGCCGACACAAGAACGTGCAGGTTCTCTGGTGATGATCGCCAGCAGCTTTTCTTCATTTGATACGTTGCGGAGCTTCGAAGTGCTGCAGTCGGCAGTCAAGGCTATAAATGACCTCGTAGCCCAACAGCAAGAATCAAAGGATGAGGCGGCCGGACCCGGGAAACGAACAAAGGCGGCGCCGGCGTTCTCACTTGATGAGCTCTTTGCAACGAGGTTCGATAGCACACTTGCCGCATTGGCGAAGGCGGACTTCGACGGTGCGCTGGCCCTCGCGCGTCAACTGCCGGGCGAGGAAGCCTCAGTGATTGCGCAGCTAGCCGTGTGCGGCGGAGGACTGATCACGACGACTTCGCGAGCACAACCAACCGCCGGGGAAGAGATCGAGTTTGGTTTAGATCACTGATGCGCCCCGATCGGAGACAGCGGGTTCGAAGGCAGAAAGCAGAAGGCAGAAGGCAGAAAGCAGAAGGCAGAAAGCAGAAGGCAGAAAGCAGGAGGCAGAAAGCAAAAAGCAGAAGGCAGCTTCTGCTTTCTGCTTTCTGCCTTCGGCGCTACTCGACTATCACCGTGAATTCAACAAGTATTGACGGTGCGAGGCAAGCAGGCTTTGATTTCGCGCAAGGCAGGTCGCCTGTGGCGG